>NZ_AKFK01000052.1:0-112503 GCF_000272495.1 Methylobacterium sp. GXF4
CGCCACCATCGTCAAGACCGCGCTGGCGACTTTGCCGGAGCGCAAGGAAGGCCGCTCGCGCCTGCGCCTGGCCTGATCCCGGCGCGAGCGGGCGGGGGACGCGGGTCCGCGCCTCGCTTGCCGCCCGGACGGTTCGATGACACAAGCGCGGCGCGGCGGGGTCCCCCGCCCGCGCCGGCATTCCGCAACGCTTTGAACATGTGATGGTAGAGGCCACTTCCTCCGGCCCGTCCGAGGTCGGCCCCGTGCTGATCACCGGCGCGAGCGGGTTCCTCGGTTCAGCCCTGGTCGACGTGTTCCGCCGGGCCGGCTTCCCGGTGCGCATCCTCGTGCGCGCGTCGAGCCCGCGCCGGAACCTGACCTGGACCGACGTCGAGATCGCCGAGGGCGACATGCGCGACCCGGCGGCCGTGGCCGCCGCCATGCGCGGCCAGCGCTACCTGATCCACGCCGCCGCCGATTACCGGCTCTGGGCGCCGGATATGGAAGAGATCGTCCGCACCAACCGCGACGGCACCCGCCTGATGATGCGCGCGGCCCTCGATGCGCAAGTCGAGCGGGTGGTCTACACGTCGAGCGTCGCCACCATCAAACCACCGGCCGACGGGGTCACCCCCTCCGACGAGACCATGCCGCTGACGCCCGAGACCGCCATCGGCGCCTACAAGCGCAGCAAGGTCGTGGCCGAGCGCGTGGTCGAGGAGATGATCGCCCGGGACGGCTTGCCGGCGGTGATCGTCAACCCGTCGACGCCGATCGGTCCCCGGGACGTCAAGCCGACGCCGACCGGCCGGATCATCCAGGAGGCGGCGCTCGGCAAGATGCCGGCCTTCGTCGATACCGGGCTCAACCTCGCCCATGTCGACGACGTCGCCCAGGGCCACCTGCTCGCTCTGCGCAAGGGCCGGATCGGTGAGCGCTACATCCTCGGCGGCGAGGACGTGTTCCTGTCGCAGATGCTCGCCGACATCGCCGGCATGGTCGGCCGCAAGCCGCCGACCGTGAACCTGCCGCGGGCTGCGGTCTACCCGGTGGCGTTCTTCGCCCAGCTCGCGGCCCGGGTCACCGGCCGCCAGCCGTTTGCAACCATCGACGGCATCCGCATGTCCCGTTACCGGATGTTCTTCTCCGACAAGAAGGCCCGGGCGGAGCTGGGCTATACGGCGCGGCCCTATCGCGAGGGCCTGTCCGACGCGATCACGTGGTTCCGCCAAGCCGGGTATCTCGGATGAGCCAGCTCGATACCGCGACCGCGGCGCGCTCCGGCAAGGGCCACCGCGACGAGAACTTTCCGGTCGCCTCGCACCTGATCCACCCGCGCCACCGCGGCGCGATCCTGGCCTTCTACAATTTTGTGCGCGCCGGCGACGACGTGGCCGACCACGCGGACCTTACGTCCGAGCGCAAGCTCGCGCTGCTCGACCGGCTGGCCGATGCCCTCACCGGCGCCGGCCCGTCCGATCCCGAGGCGGAGCCGCTCAAGCGCGAGCTCGCCGCACGGGGCCTGCCGCCCCGTCACGCGCTCGAACTGCTCGACGCGTTCCGGATGGACGCGCGCAAGAACCGCACGGCCAACTGGGACGAGCTGATCCATTATTGCCGCTACTCAGCGATGCCGGTCGGGCGCTTCGTGCTCGACGTGCACGGCGAGGACCCGGCCCGGGTCTGGCCGGCCTCCGACGCGATCTGCGCGGCGCTCCAGATCATCAACCACCTTCAGGATTGCGGCAAGGATTACGCCGACCTCGACCGGGTCTACCTCCCGCAGGACGCCCTCGACCGGCACGGCGCCACGGTGGCGATGCTCGGGGCGCCGCAGGCGAGCCCGCCTCTCCGGGCGGTGATCGCCGAGCTGGCGCAGCGCTGCCTCGACCTGCTCGAGGAGGGCGCCGTCCTGCCGGACCTGATCGACGATCTGCGGCTCTCCCTGGAGATCGCCGCGATCCATCGCCTCGCCGTGGTGCTCGCCAAGGGGCTGACCGCGCGCGATCCGCTCTCGGAAAAAGTCCATCACGGCAAGGCCGCCTTCGCGCTCACCGCGCTCGGCGGCGTCGCCGCCACCCTGGCGCGCCGGCCCTTCCGGGGCCGGATCGTGCGGGGCGCGGCTCAGGGAATCCGCTCGTGAGCGCCACCGCGACCACCGCCCCCGCCGAGGATTCCGCTGCCCCGGCCCTGCCGGCCGCCGGCTCCTCGTTCTACACGGCCATGCGCCTGCTCCCGAAGGAGCGGCGCGAGGCGATGTATGCCGTCTACGCCTTCTGCCGCGCCGTCGACGACGTCGCCGACGATGGCGGCCCCCGGGCGGTGCGCCAGGTCGAGCTCGACCGCTGGCGCGCCGACATCGACGCGCTCTATGCCGGCCGGCCGGCGCCGCGGGTGCGCGACCTCGTCGAGCCCGTGCGCCGCTACGACCTCAAGCGCGAGGATTTCCAGGCCGTCATCGACGGCATGGAAATGGATGCGGTCGAGGACATCGTCGCCCCCGGCGCCGAGACCCTGGACCTCTACTGCGACCGGGTCGCGAGCGCGGTCGGGCGGCTGTCGGTGCGGATCTTCGGCATGCCGGAGGCGGACGGGATCCGGCTCGCCTGGCACCAGGGCCGGGCGCTCCAGCTCACCAACATCCTCCGGGACATCGACGAGGATGCCGAGCGCGGGCGCCTCTACCTGCCCCGGGAGAAGCTGGCCGCCATCGGCCTGACCGATCCGACCCCCATGGAGGCGATCAGCCATCCGCGCATCGGCGAGGTCTGCCTGTCGGTGGCCCGGGAGGCCGAGGAGCATTACCAGGCGACCTGGGAGATCATCCGGCGCAGCCCGCGCAAGGCGACCAAGGCCGCCCGGCTGATGGCCGCGGCCTACCACCTCTACCTCAAGGCGGTAATCGCGCGCGGCTGGGCGATGCCCCGCGCCCGGGTGAAGCCCGGCAAGCTCGCGCTGCTCGCCGTCGTCCTCCGGCATGGCCTGATCTGATGGGACGCATCCACGTCGTCGGTGCCGGCCTGGCCGGCCTCTCCGCGGCCGTCGCGCTGGCCGAGACCGGCGCCCAGGTGGTGCTGCACGAGGCCGCCAAGCAGGCCGGCGGGCGCTGCCGCTCCTATTACGATCCGGCCCTCGGGCTGACCATCGACAACGGCAACCACCTGCTGCTGTCGGGCAATGCCGACGCGCTGGGCTTCCTCAAGACCGTCGGCGCCCCCGCCGACGCGCTCGTCGGCCCCGACGAGGCAGCGTTCGACTTCGCCGACCTGAAGACCGGCGAGACCTGGCGCCTGCGCCCCAATGCCGGGCGGCTGCCCTGGTGGGTAATGAGCCCGTCGCGGCGCGTCCCCGGCACCCGGGCCCGGGACTATCTCGCCCCGCTCGGGATCCTGCGCGCGGCCTCCGGCAAGCCGGAGGGTGCGGGCGGCACGATCGGCGAGAGCATGGCCTGCGAGGGCGATCTCTACGCCCGGCTCTGGCACCCGGTCCTGCTGGCCGCGCTCAACACCGAGCCACGGGACAGCGATGTCGGGCTGGCCGCCCGGATCCTGCGCGAGACCCTGGGTGCCGGCGGCAAGGCCTGCCGCCCGCTGGTGGCGGTCGAGGGCCTGTCCTACGCCTTCGTGGACCCGGCCCTGCGCTACCTGACCGCCCGGGGCTGCGAGATCCGCGTCGGCCGGCGCCTGCGCGGTCTCGAGGGGGCAGACAGCCGCGTCGGGCAGCTCCTGTTCTCCGACGGCCCCGAGCCGATCGGCCCCGAGGACGGAATCGTGCTCGCCCTGCCGCCCTGGGTGGCCCGAGAGGTGTTGCCCGGTCTCCTCGCCCCGCTGGAATTCCGCTCCATCGTGAACGCGCATTTCGCCCTGGCGCCGAAGCCCGGCAGCCCGCTCGTTCTCGGCGTCGTAAACGCCCTCACGGAGTGGCTTTTCGCCTATCCGGACCGGTACTCGGTCACGATTAGCGGTGCAGACCGGCTCCTCGACGTGCCCCGGGAAGACCTGGCCCGCCAGATCTGGGGGGAGATCGCACAGTTGTGCAGTCTTGCCCCGGAACTGCCCAGCTGGCAGATCGTAAAGGAGAAGCGTGCGACCTTCGCGGCGACGCCGGCCGAGGCCGCGCGTCGTTCGGGGGCCGAAACCGCCTACGAAAATCTCGTCCTGGCAGGCGATTGGACCGCCACCGGTCTGCCATCGACGATCGAGGGAGCGATCCGCTCGGGCAAGACGGCCGCGCGTGCGCTGCGTCACGGATCCTCCGTGCGCGCCGGGCTACGCGCGCCGGTACCAGGCGCATTGGGCGCCGCTTGAGGCATGGCGGCCGCGTCGCAGCGGCCGTTCGAGGCGAGGACCATGAGAGAGGCCGTAAGCAAGGTCGAGCCGCTTCAGCGCTCGAAGACCCAGGGGATCTCGCTCGACGACGTCGAGCGCGGCGTGGCGCAGGCGACGCGCTCGCTGATCAACCTGGCGCATGACGACGGGCATATCTGCTTCGAGCTCGAGGCGGATGCCACGATCCCGTCCGAATACGTCCTGTTCCACCATTTCCGCGGCACGCCGGTTCCCGACGGCCTCGAGGCCAAGATCGGCAATTACCTGCGCCGCACCCAAGGCCGGCACGGCGGCTGGGCCCTCGTCCACGAGGGTCCGTTCGACATGAGCTGCACGGTCAAGGCGTATTTCGCGCTCAAGATGATCGGCGAGGATATCGAGGCGCCGTATATGCGCCGGGCCCGCGAGGCGATCCTGTCCCGCGGCGGCGCCGCCAACGCCAACGTCTTCACCCGCTTCATGCTGGCCCTCTACGGCGAGGTGCCCTGGCGCGCCGTGCCGGTGATGCCCGTGGAGGTGATGTTCCTGCCGAAGTGGTTCCCGTTCCACCTCGACAAGATCAGCTACTGGGCCCGCACCACCGTGGTGCCGCTGTTCGTGCTCCAGGCGACCAAGCCGCGCGCCCGCAACCCGCGCGGGATCAGCGTCCAGGAGCTGTTCATCACCCCGCCCGAGAGCGTCCGCACCTGGCCGGGCTCGCCGCACGCCACCTGGCCGTGGACGCCGATCTTCGGCTTCATCGACCGGATGCTGCAGTTGGTCGAGGACCGCCTGCCGCGCAAGAGCCGCCAGCGGGCCATGGAGAAGGCCCGCGCCTGGGTCAGCGAGCGCCTGAACGGCGAGGATGGGCTGGGGGCGATCTTCCCCGCCATGGTCAACTCGGTGCTGATGTACGAGGTGATGGGCTACCGGCCCGATCACCCGCAGGTGCGGGTGGCCTGCGACGCCATCGAGAAGCTCGTGGTCGAGAAGGCCGACGAGGCCTACGTCCAGCCCTGCGTCTCGCCGGTCTGGGATACGGCGCTGGCTAGCCACGCCCTGCTCGAGGCCGGCGGCCCCGAGGCCGAGGCCCAGGCCCGCGCCGGCCTCGACTGGTTGAAGCCCCGCCAGGTGCTCGACATCGTCGGCGACTGGGCGGCGCGCAAGCCGAAGGTCCGCCCCGGCGGCTGGGCGTTCCAGTACGCCAACCCCCATTATCCCGATCTCGACGACACCGCCGTTGTGGTGATGGCGATGGACCGGGCCATGCGCCAGCACGGGCTGGTCGCCGGCATGCCGGACTATAAAGCCTCGATCGCCCGCGCGCGGGAATGGGTCGAGGGCCTGCAGTCGGAGGATGGTGGCTGGGCGGCGTTCGATGCCGACAACAACCACATGTACCTCAACCACATCCCGTTCTCGGACCACGGGGCGCTGCTCGACCCGCCGACCGCGGACGTGACCGCCCGCGTGGTCGGGATGCTGGCGCAGCTCGGCGAGACCCGAGAGACCTCCCGGGCGCTCGATCGCGGCGTGAACTACCTGCTGAACGACCAGGAGGAGGACGGCTCCTGGTACGGCCGCTGGGGCATGAACTTCATCTACGGCACCTGGTCGGTGCTGTGCGCCCTGAACGCCGCCGGGGTCGATTCCGCCGATCCGCGGATCCAGCGGGCGGTGTCGTGGCTGATCCGCATCCAGAACCCGGATGGCGGCTGGGGCGAGGACGCCTCCTCGTACAAGATCGACCCGGCCTTCGAGGCGGGCTCGTCCACGGCCTCGCAGACCGCCTGGGCGCTGCTCGCCCTGATGGCGGCCGGCGCGGTCGACGACCCGGCCGTGACCCGCGGGATCAACTTCCTGACCCGCACGCAGGGGGCGGACGGGTTCTGGAACGAGGAGCGCTACACCGCCACCGGCTTCCCGCGGGTGTTCTACCTGCGGTACCATGGCTACCCGAAGTTCTTCCCGCTCTGGGCGATGGCCCGCTATCGCAACCTCAAGCGCACCAACAGCCGCCGCGTCCAGTTCGGCATGTGACGCGCCCGGCGCCGGCCCCCGGGCCGGCGCCACCGTTCGGGACGACGCCGGAGCGGATCGCAACCTCCTCCCGCCCGCGAACCCCGGTATCCCGCACGTGGCCACCTCCGACGACGATCCCGCGGCGCCGGCCCCCCGGCGCTCGCGGCTCCTTGCGGAGCTCGCCGGACTGGTCCACCAGCGCGCCATGATCGATCCCGCCGCACCCGTCCTCGCCGTCACCGGTCTCGCCCGCGAGCGCCGTCTCGCGGCCGGGGAGGGGGTCGAGGCGGTCGGCGCCGGCGGCAACCCGCACCGCCTCCGTCAGCTCCTCGACGCCCGCCCGCAGCCCGGCTGCCGGGCGGTGATCAGCTTCGGCATCGCGGGCGGCCTCGACCCGTCCCTGAAACCCGGCGACGTGGTGGTCGGGACGGGAATCGTCGGCGAGGAAGGCCGGCGCGCGGCCGATCTCGACCTCTCGGCCACCCTCCTCAACGCCCTTGCGGGGATCGGCCCCCGGGTGATCCCCGCCGACCTCGCAGGCGTCGACACCGCGATCCTCGGTGTCGACGGCAAGGCGGAGCTGCGCGCCCAGACCGGCGCCGCCGCCGTCGACATGGAATCCCACGTGGCCGCCGCCTTCGCGGGCCGCCACGGCCTACCTTTCGCGGCCCTGCGGGTGATCTGCGACCCCGCCAACCAGGCGCTCCCGGCCTTCGCGGCCCAGGCGCTCACCCCGGACGGCGAGCCCGATATCGCCGCGGTGTTCTTCGCCTTCGCCCGGGGACGGGCCAGGATTGGCGACCTGATGCGTTTGGCGCGCGACTCCAACGCGGCCTTCGCGTCGTTGGGGAAGTGCCGAACGCGGTTGGGGAAGGGGCTCGGGATCCCGACGCCGTCGCAACCGGTGTCCGGCTGATAGACCAGCAATCACGCGCGCCCTTTCCGAACGCGGGGGCCCTCGGTCGCTCGGCGCGCGACGACGACGCGAAACTGGAGGCCCGGAGAAGACATCCGGCCCCGCGTCAAGTCTGACGTCTGAACAAAAAAAGACGCCGACCTCTTCGGCCGGCGTCTGTCAGGCGGATGCGTCGCCCGGCGCGGGAGACCTGAATCCCGCGCCGGGTGGGAACCGGCCTCAGCCGGCGTTCTTGCTCAGCGACACCGCCACGAAGCGGGTCTGGCCCTTGCCGCTCTTGACCCGCATCAGCACGGCCTTTCGGCCGCTCGATTCCGCCGCGCGGATCTGCGCCGCGACGTCGGCCGGGCGGGACACACTCTGCCCGCCGACATCGAGGATCACGTCACCGGCCTCGATGCCCTTGGCGGCGGCCGGGCCGTCCGGATCGACCTGGACCACGGCGACGCCCTGCTCGGACAGGCCGACATCGGCGGCCGGCGCGAGGTTCAGGCCGAGCCGCGGCTGGCCGTTGCCCGAATCGTCCTCGCGGCTGGCGACCTTGGTGCCGTCGGTCGGCATGGCGCCGAGCGTCACCGTCGCCGTGTCGGCCTTGCCGCCGCGCAGGTAGCCCAGCTCGACCTTGGCGCCGGGCTTCATGCTGGCGATCCGGCGCGACAGCTCGCGGGCGCTGTCCACCGTGTCGCCGTTGACCTTCTCGATCACGTCGCCGGCCTTCAGGCCGGCCTTGGCCGCCGGGGTGCCGCTCTCGGCATGATCCACCAGGGCGCCCTTCGCCTTGTCGAGCCCGAGCCCCTCGGCGATGTCCTGCGTCACCGGCTGGATCTGGACGCCGAGATAGCCGCGGGCGACCTTGCCGTCGGTGCGGAGCTGGTCGACCACCGCCTGCACGGTCTCGGCCGGGATCGCGAAGGCCAGGCCGACGCTGCCGCCGGACGGCGACGCGATGGCGGTGTTCACGCCGACCACCTCGCCGTTGACGTTGAAGGTCGGGCCGCCGGAATTGCCCTTGTTGATCGGGGCGTCGATCTGCAGGAAGTCGTCGTAGGGGCCGGCGCCGATGTCGCGGCCGCGGGCCGAGACGATGCCGGCCGTGACGGTGCCGCCGAGGCCGAAGGGGTTGCCGATCGCCACCACCCAGTCGCCGACCTGCGGGGCGGTCTTGCCGAACTGGACGTAGGGGAAGTTCGAGCCCTCGTTGATCTTCAGGAGCGCGACGTCGGTCTTGGCATCCTTGCCGATGACCTTGGCGTCGAGGGTGCGGCCGTCGTCGAGGGTCACCTGCACGGTCTTGGCATGGTCGACCACGTGGTTGTTGGTCACCACGTAACCGTCGGCCGAGATGATGAAGCCGGAGCCGACGGCGCCGCGCGAGCCCTGGCGCTGCTGCGGCTGGGCCGGCATGCCGCCCGGGCCGTTCTGGCCGAAGCGCCGGAAGAACTCGCGCAGCTGCGGCGGCACGTTCTGGAGGTTGCGGCCCTGGCTCGGCCCGTCATCGTCGTCGCTGCTCGCCGAATCGTCGAGCTTGACCTTCACCGAGACGACGCCCGGCTTCACCTTGTTGACGATGCCGGCGAAGGAGCCGGGCGGATGCTCCGGGGCCTCGATCGGGGTCTTGGGCAGGGCCTGGGCGAAGGCCGGGGTCACGGAGGGGAGGGTGCTGCCCAGGGCGCCGCCGGCGATCAGCGCGGCAGCCGCCACCGAGGCGAGGGCGCGGCGCGAGGTCCGGCCGGCGATCGGGTTTTGAGGACGGGTCTCGGTCATGGGGATCGCAACCTCTTGGAACGGATCGGGACGCCGCCGGGAACGCGGCGGTCGATGCGATCGGTCTAACGGGCGGCGCCTGACCCCGGCGTGGCGGTCAAATTACGGTTTGGACATGTGCGCCAGCTCCGCAACGACGAGGTTGTCGTGTCCGGCTCCCGGAGGGCGATCAGGCAAAGCCAAGTCTCGTTGGCGGCTCGGGAAGACTCCGCGGCTTGTGCCGCCTGTCACCGGCGCTTCCGGAAAGGTGCGATAGGGTCCGATCGATCCCGGCAGGCGGCCGTAACCTTCGGTCCTGTCGGTCGGCGCCGCGTGAGATGCGTGAGGGTGGGGCGATGAGAACGGTGTTTGCGGTTGCCATTCTGGTCGGATCGACCATCGGGGCGATGGCGGCCGATGGGTACGGGGATTATCGGAGCTACTTCGATGAAAAGCCCGCTGCCGGCGATCGGACCAAGCTGAAACCCACGAAGACGAAGCGCCATCCCATCGAAGACGTCGATACGCGGCGCTACGACGACGGCGTCGCGGCGAAGAACCCGGACAATCTGAAGTTAGGCTACAGGAACCGCGCCGGAATCTACGTGCCGCCCGACTATTCCACCCATCCGCGCGGCTCGGCCGGGGACGGCTTCGGCGGTTCGACCGCCGAATCGTATGGCAGCTTCAGCGCGCCCAATCCCTTCGTGGGCCCGCTCGGCACGCGCCGTTGAGGCGAAACCTGGACGCCCCCGGCCTTAATGGGGCGCGTGGTATGACAGGCCGAGCCGTTCGCTCACGGCGGCCAGGCGTTTGTCCCGTGTCCAGATCCGGGAGCCGGGCATCAGCTTCGCCGACGCCAGGAGATGTGCATCGACGTATCCGATGCCCAGGCCGTGCAGGGCCTGTTCCGTAATGAGGTGCATCACGTCATCGGGCTCGGCGATTGGGGCCGACGGCATCCGTTCCAGCAGGGTCAGAACAGTGGTGCGGTCCCGCAGGCTTCCCAAGGCGAGTTCGCCGATCACGAAGGGATGAACGCGCTGGCGGCCGTCACCGAGGAGCGCGATGAGCGTCGGGTCGGCCTCTCGCAGGTGATCGATCCAGACGCTCGTGTCGATGACGATCACGCTTCGGAGCGTCGACGCGGCGCGGCTTTGGCTGTCGGATCGCTGCCGCCGAGCAGGGCCATCCGTCGGGACGTCTCTCTCTGGATCAACGCCCGCAGGGCTTCGCGCAGGAGTTCCGACCGCTCGCTGATGCCGCTGTACCGTTGGGCGTCGGCGACGAGTTTATCATCGAGATCGATCGTCGTACGCATGGGCAGCCCTCGTCGACGGCATCATATAGCAGATCCGACGATGCGGCCGAAGATGCGTGGCGAAGCTGTGCAGGCCCGCGGCTGATCGACGTCGCGGTCGTCGCAGACCCGGCCCCGCAATTGCGCGTCTCAGCGACAACGGGCGGTACTTCCGATCCACTCTTGAACCGAAGCTCGTCTTGGAGCCCCTCACGATACGCCCGCCGTGCCGTCGCACCCGGAGGGAGATCTCTCGATGATCCGGTGTGTCGTGAGGGGGGCCCAGTTGCGGCCGGAGCGAGCCCGTATTGAGCCGTTCGCTCCAGCCGCGCCAGCGGCCTAATCCCCGCTGAGCCGGGCCAGCGCTTCCTCGATCTTCACGAGCCGCGCCGCCTCGGCCTCCCGGCGCTCGCGGTTCTCCTCGATGATCTCCTCGGGGGCGCGGGCGACGAAATCGGCGTTGCCGAGCTTGGCGTCGATCTTCTTGATCTCGCCCTGCGCCTTGCCCTGCTCCTTCTTCAGGCGCGCGACCTCGGCGGCGAGGTCGACGATGCCTTCGAGCGGCAGGGCCGCGACGCTGCCGCGCACGAGAAGCTGCACCGAGTTCTTCGGCGGCGTCTCCGAAAAGGTGATCTCGGAGAGCCGGGCCAGCCGCAGCAGCGTGTCCCGCCAGGCCTCGACCCGGGCGCGGACCTCGGGGGACGCCGCGACCATCACCAGGGGGATCTGCGCGGCGGCCGGGACGCTGGTCTCGGAGCGGGCCGAGCGGACCTGGGTGACGAGATCGACCACGAAGCCGACCTCGGCCTCGGCACCCGCATCCGCGAGCCCGGCCAGATCCGGCCAGGCCGCGAGGGTCAGGAGGCCGCGCTCGGGCAGTGCCGCGCCCTTGATCGCCCAGAGTTCCTCCGTAAGGAACGGCATGAACGGGTGCAGCAGCTTGGCGACCTGATCGATCAGGAACGCCACCGTCGCCTGGGTCTCGGCCCGGACGGCCGGATCCACGCCCTCGCCCTGGAGCACGGGCTTGGCCAGCTCGAGATACCAGTCGCAGAAGATGTTCCAGACGAACCGGTAGGCGGCGCTCGCCGCATCGTTGAACCGGTAGGCTTCGAGGGCCGCCGTCACCTCGCCCACGGCCCGGGCGGCCTCGGTGAGCGCCCAGCGGTTGATCGCCCCGGTGATCGCCCGCGGGTCGTAGGCGGGATCGAGCTGGCAGCCGTTCAGCTCGGCGAAGCGGGCGGCGTTCCAGAGCTTGGTCGCGAAGTTGCGGTAGCCCTGGACCCGGTCGGTGGACAGCTTGATGTCGCGGCCCTGGACCGCGAGCGCGCAGAGGGTGAAGCGCAGGGCATCGGCCCCGACCTGATCGATCAGCTCGAGGGGATCGACGACGTTGCCCTTCGACTTCGACATCTTGGCGCCGGAGGCGTCGCGCACCAGCGTGTGCAGGTAGACCGTGTCGAACGGCGCCCGGTCGGTGAGGTGCAGGCCCATCATCATCATCCGGGCGACCCAGAAGAACAGGATGTCCTTGCCGGTGACCAGGGCGTTGGTCGGGTAGAAGCGGGCGAGTTCCGGGGTCGAATCCGGCCAGCCCAGGGTCGAGAACGGCCACAGCGCGGAGGAGAACCACGTGTCGAGGACGTCCTCGTCGCGGGTCAGGGTCACCGGCTTGCCGTGCTTCGCCGCGGCCAGGGCCAGGGCCTCGGCCTCGCTCTCCGCCACGAAGATCCCACCCTCGTCATCGTACCAGACCGGGATCTGGTGGCCCCACCAGAGCTGGCGCGAGATGCACCAGGGCTCGATATTGGTGAGCCACTGGAAGAAGATCTTCTCGTAGTTCTCGGGGACGAACTTGGTCTGGCCGTCGCGCACCGCCTGGAGCGCGCGCTCGGCCAGCGGCTTGACGTTCACGTACCATTGGTCGGTGAGATAGGGCTCGATGACCACGCCCGAGCGGTCGCCGTGCGGCACCGCATGGGTGTTCGGCTCGATGGCGCGCAGGCGCCCGCGCGCCTCCATCAGGGCGACGACCTCCTTGCGCGCCTGCGCCCGGTCGAGCCCGTGAAGCGCCAGGGCCTCGGGCTCGGGCGACGCGTCGGCCAGGAACGCCGCATTGCCGTCGAGCAGCATCCGGCCCTCGGGATCGAGGATGTTGATCACCCCGAGATTGCGCCGCCGGCCGACATCGAAGTCGTTGAAATCGTGGGCGGGCGTAATCTTGACCGCGCCGGTGCCCTTCTCGGGATCCGAATATTCGTCGGCGACGATCGGGATCAGGCGGCCGACCAGGGGCAGGCGGACCAGCTTGCCGACGAGCGCCGTGTAGCGCGCATCCTCGGGATGGACCGCGATGCCGGTATCGCCCAGCATCGTCTCGGGCCGGGTGGTGGCGACCGTGATGATCTCGCCGGTCTCGGCCCCGGTCTCATCCACCACCGGATAGTCGAAGTGCCAGAGATGGCCCTTGGTCTCGATCTGCTGGACCTCGAGGTCCGAGATCGCGGTCTGGAACTTCGGATCCCAGTTCACCAGCCGCTTGTCGCGGTAGATCAGCCCCTGGCGGTGCAGGTCCACGAAGGTCTTGAGCACGGCGCGGCTCAGGCCCTCGTCCATGGTAAAGCGCTCCCGCGACCAGTCGCAGGAGGCGCCGAGCCGCTTGAGCTGGTTGACGATCGCGCCGCCGGATTCGGCCTTCCAGGTCCAGACCTTCTCGACGAAGGCCGCACGGCCGATCTCGCGGCGGCCGGGCTCCTGGCGCTCCATCATCCGGCGCTCGACCACCATCTGGGTGGCGATGCCGGCGTGGTCGGTGCCGGGCTGCCAGAGCACGTCCTTGCCGCGCATCCGCTCGAACCGGCACAGCACGTCCTGGAGCGTGTTGTTGAGCGCGTGGCCCATATGCAGCGAGCCCGTCACGTTCGGCGGCGGGATCACGATGCAGTAGGGCGGGGCGCCGGCGCGCTCGGGCCGGCCGGCGCGGAAGGCGTCCGCCTCAGCCCAGGCGGCGGAGATCCGCGCCTCGACGGAGGCGGGCTCGAAGGTCTTGTCCATCATCGCGGGTATGGGCCGGCGCTCGTCCAACAGGTTGGACCCGCTTTCGACCGTCAGGCCGCGTCCGTCAACACGCGCCCGGCACCGGGCAGACCCCCGGGCGGGCGGGCCGGCCGCTCAGCGGCCGCGCGAGACCCGCTCGATCTCGGCGCGCACCAGCCGCTCGACCACGGCCGGCAGGTTGTCGTCGAGCCAGGACTTCAGCATCGGCCGGAGCATCTCCTTGACCAGATCCTCGAGGGTGCGGGCGTTCTGGGTCAGGACCGTGTGGGCCAGCAGGTTGAAGGCGCCGTTGACGCTGGCGTCGGTCGCCGGCGAGATCAGGGTCTCGGCCTCAGGCTCCGGCCGCGGCGGGGCCTGGAAGACCGGCTCCGGCTGCGGCGGCGGGTTCGGCCGCGCGGGCGGGGGCTCCGGCTCGGGCTCCGGTTCGGCGAAGGCCTCGTCCCCGAAATCGATCGCGTCGAAATCGAGGGGCTCGGGCGTCGGCTCCGGCGGCGGCACGGCGCGGGGCCGCATCACCGGCTCGGCAACCTCGGCGAGGTCGAGCACGTCGTCCGGCTCCGGCGCGGGCGCGACCTCGGCGGGCTTGGCCGCCTGATCGTCCGCGATGATCCTCCGGATCGAGGCCAGGATCTCTTCCATCGAAGGCTCATGCGCCTTCTCGGCAGCCTTGTCCTGGAATTTCGAGTCCGGGATCTTGGGGCTCGCTGCACTCATCAACAGGCGCGCTCGGGCAGGGGATGTTCGGAAGATGACCCGATCGGGCCGCTCGTCAAACAGTATTCCATGCCAATTCGTCGCGGCAAGCGCGCCTGCAACACACTCCCCGTGGAAAAGACCTCAGCGCCCGTCCGGGGTGCGCAGGCCGAACCACAGATCCTTGACCTGGTCGTAGTGGATCTTGGCGCTGTAGTACTCCACCGGCAGGGCGGTGAAGCGGGCGGTGAGCTGCCCGATCGACTGGACCACGCCGTAGGAGAAGATCACCCGGTCGCGCTGGGCCAGGATGAGGTTCACCCGCGAGTTCAGCAATTCCTGCTGCGCGTTGAGCACGTCCAGGGTGGTGCGCTGGCCGACGCGAGCCTCCTCGCGCACGCCGTTCAGCGCCACCTCGTTGGCCTGGACCTGGGCCTGGGCCGCGATGACCTGCGCCTTGGCGGCCTCGAGCCGGCCCCAGAAATCGACGATCTGCGCCCGGACCTGGTCGCGGACCTGATCGACCTGGATGCGGTACTGGCCGACCGTCTCCTTGGCCTGCCGGATCTGCGCGTAGGTCTGGCCGCCCTCGTAGATCGGGATGTTGAGCCGGCCGCCGACGAACCCGACGAAGAAGCTCTGGTTCGGCCCGTTCTGGTCGTAGAGCTGGCTGAGCGAGCCCTGCAGGCTGAGCGACGGCGCGAGTTGGCCTTCCAGGATCTTGACCTGGGCCTCGGCCCCGTCGACCGCGTGGATCGCCGAGACGACCTGCGGATGCTCGCGCAGGCCGATGGCGATCGCCGCGTCGAGGCTGACCGGGACGTAGCGGTCCAGGGGCCGGCCCGGGGCCAGCTGGCGCGGCTCGACGCCGATATTCTGGCGGTAGACGCCGATGCTGGTGCGCAGGGTCGATTCCGCGGCGCTGACCTGGGAGCGCGCGCCGGCGAGCCGGGCTTCCGCCTGGGCGACGTCGGTGCGGGTCACCTCGCCGACGTTGAAGCGGTCGCGCGTCTGGCGCAGCTGCTCCTCGAGAACCTCGACGTTGTTCCGGTTGAGCTCCAGCGTCGCGGTGTTGCTGAGCACGTTCATATACGCCTGGACGGCGTTGTAGAGCACCGTGATCTCGGTGAACCGCAGGGTCTCGCGCTGGCTGTAGACGGTGGATTCGGCCCGACGGACGGAGTTGTCGGTCTGGAAGCCGTTGAAGATGGTCTGCGAGACGGTGAGGCTCGCGCTGCTGGGCAGGTAGGTGGTGCGCGTCGTCCGGTTGGACGTGACGACCTGGGAGGTCACGTCGTTGGTCGTGGTCGCGCCGCCGGCCGCCTGACCGGCGGTGTTCGAGGCCAGGCCGCCCGCCGAGGTGCCGGTGTTGGCGAGCCCGCCCGCGGCGGTACCCGTCCCGATCCCGGTCGTGGCGCCGGCGGCCGCGCCGCCGAGGCCCGAGGCTCCGGCGGAGCCCGCGGTTCCGCCGCCGGTGGTTCCCGTGCTGGCCGTGCTCGCACCCGTGCTGGTCGCCCCGGCGGCCGCGGAAACCGAGCTGCCGCTGCGGGTCTGGAGATACTGCACGCCGATCGAGGCGCCGACATTGACCTGCGGCCGGTAGCCCGACTGCGCGATGGCGACGTTCTCGTCGACCGCGCGGACGCCGGCGCGGCCGGCGTTCAGAGACGGGTTGCCCTGGTAAGCCTTGGCGAGAGCGCTCTCCAATGTCTCGGCAATAGAAGGATTCGTCGCAAAAATCGCGAGTCCGGACGCTATTCCGATGATTCGGAGCGCGGGGCAACTCGCTGGTGGACGTATTGTCACGATAACAAGCCCTTGCGGTCTCTTAACGGTCCGGATGTCCGCCACGAAAACGGCCAAGGTACGGCGTTACGCAGGGATCCGATCAAGCCCGCCCCACCGTCACGCTTAGCGCAAAACCGTCGGTTTGGCTCGGGCTTGCCTGGTGCTGGCGTCGAAATGTGGCGCGTTGGGGCATTAAGGTGACACATGGCGGGCCGGCCCGGGGGCGCACTCGCCACGGCGCTACGGCCGGCATCGCGAACGGCCGTTTCGCCCATGTTTCGAACGGGTTGGCGCTGCTCGGATCGTGCCGCGCCAAGGGAAAGAAAGCCGGTGCCGCCCGACCCGCGGCACGTCTTCCGCGGGCGCGTTCCGGCCGGCACGGGCGAGGTCTGCCGCGTCTGCGCTGTCGTCGGCACGGTCTCGACGTGTCGAGCCGTCCAATGCTGCGGTGAGCCCGGCTTAAGCCGCCTATTTGCCCCGGCAATCTCAGTCTTTCGAGGGCTGACGATACCGCTTTCGGTCCGGCCGTCCCGCGCCGTCGCGGTGGACGCGCCGTGGCCAAGACATCGTAAAGCTCTGGGCCGCGCCTGCCGCACCACCGCTTCGCGACGCTCTCATGGGCGAGAGAGGGCGGGGCGCCATCACAGCGCGGGGAATAGTCGGATCCCCGGAGATCAGGTCCCCGGGGCGACGGCCAGCCGCCTGCCGGTGCCGAACCCGGACGCCGGCATCGATCCGCTGACGGCTCAGTGCGTCCAGGGGGCCGTGCGGTTGAACTTGAAGTTGTCGGAGTAGGACAGGCCCTTGCGGGAGACCGGCTTGGCCGGCTGCTCGACCCGGTAGGCGATGCCTTCGCGCTTGGCGTAGGCCACCGCCTCCTCCTCCGTGTCGAACTCCAGACGGACCTGCTGCATCATGTCGGCCGACCCGTTCCAGCCCATCAGCGGATCGATCTCACGCGGGCTGGTCGGGTCGAATTCCAGGATCCACTGCTTGGTGCGGGCCATGCCCGACTGGGTGGCGTCCCGGGACGGGCGGAAGATGCGGGCGCTCGGCATCTGGTCTCGACAAGCTCCTGATCGAATGGTCGGGGCGATAGGATTCGAACCTACGACCCCCTGGTCCCAAACCAGGTGCGCTACCAGACTGCGCCACACCCCGACACCCCGTTACGGGCTCCGATCCCTAGCGTTTCGCCGGTTCGGGCGCAACGGGGCACCGGGCCACGGGGGGTATCCCGCGCCGGGATTAACCGTCCCGCAGTCGTGGGCCGCTCAAAAATCCCTCGATCACTTGTCAGACAATTCAACGGCGGCTAAGGTCTTTATCGGGACGGCGAGGGCTGATTCTCGCACCGACGAACCGACTGCATATCCATTGGGGGGCGGTGGAGACGCGGCGCGGTGACCAGCGGTGGGGGATCTTGGTCCTCGTCGCTCCCGTGTACGGCGTTGCGCTGCTCATCGCCGGTCCTCGATACGCTGCTTCGATATCCGCAGCGGACGCAGCTCCCTCGACAACGCGGCTCGTTGCGTCTGGCGTCTCCACGGCGATCTTGTATCGCGGTCACGCCGTGGCCGGATTCGCCGGCCGGTGTGAGGAGATCAGCCCGTGTGGACGCCGAGCGCGCTCTATCCCGATCCGGCCGTCGAGATTCTCGACGCTTCGTTCGCCCGCTACCGGGTGTTCAGCGCCGCGGTCGAGCGGCTCGCCACCGGCTTCCGCTGGTGCGAGGGCCCGGTCTGGTTCGGGGACGGGCGCTATCTTCTGTGGAGCGACATCCCCAACAACCGGATCCTGCGCTGGGACGAGGAGAGCAACGCAATCGGCGTGTTCCGCAGGCCGTCGGGATTTGCCAACGGCAACACCCGCGACCGGCAGGGGCGGCTCGTCACCTGCGAGCATGGCGGCCGCCGGATCGTACGCACCGAGTATGACGGGGCGCTCACGGTGCTGGCGGATTCGTTCGACGGCAGACGCCTCAACTCGCCGAACGATGTCGTCACCGCCCGGGACGGTTCGGTCTGGTTCACCGATCCGACCTTCGGCATCGCCGGGTTCTACGAGGGCGAGCGGGCCGAGTCCGAGCTGCCGCAGAACGTCTACCGCCTGGACGCGGAGACCGGCGCCCTGGAGGTGGTCGCGCACGACATCGCCGGGCCGAACGGCCTGTGCTTCTCGCCGGACGAATCGCGTCTCTATCTCGTCGAATCCCGCGGGGAGCCGACCCGGCGCATCGTCGCCTTCGACGTGGTCGGCGGCCGGGCCTTGCGCGACCGCCGGGTCCTGATCGATGCCGGGCCGGGCACGCCGGACGGGATCCGCTGCGATACCGACGGCAACCTCTGGTGCGGCTGGGGCATGGGCGACCACGCCCTCGACGGCGTGATGGTGTTCAACCCGGAGGGCCGCCTGATCGGCCGCATCCGGCTGCCGGAGCGCTGCGCCAATCTCTGCTTCGGCGGCCGCCATCGGAACCGCTTGTTCATGGCGGCGAGCCAGTCGCTCTATGCCCTCTACGTGGACACCCAGGGCTGCGCCGGCAGCTGAGGCCTCGCGGGCGCGGCGGCCCTTTTCGACCATGCTTGACCGGGGCGGGTCGCAGGCCCACCTCCCCACCGCCGGGGCCCGGGGCCTCCTTCCGGATCGCGGATCCCCGAGGAGGCGCCGGGGCTTTGTTTTGGCATCATCGTTTCCGAACGCCGGCACACCGTCCGGGATGATGCGTCAGCGGGACACAATCCGATGATCGATCTGTACTATTGGCCGACGCCGAACGGCCACAAGGTCACGATGTTCCTCGAGGAGGCGGGCGTTCCGTATCGGATCAAGCCGGTCAACATCGGTAAAGGCGAACAATTCAACCCGGACTTTCTCAAGATCGCCCCGAACAACCGCATGCCGGCGATCGTCGACGACGAGCCGGCCGACGGCGGCGCGCCGGTTTCTCTGTTCGAATCGGGCGCGATCCTGTTGTATCTCGCCGAGAAGACCGGGCGCTTCATCGCGGGCGATCTGCGCGGCCGGGCCGAGGTGCTGCAATGGCTGTTCTGGCAGATGGGTGGCCTCGGGCCGATGCTCGGCCAGAACCATCACTTCTCGCAATATGCCCCCGAGAAGATCGACTACGCGATCAAGCGCTACGTGAACGAGACCAACCGGCTCTACGGCGTGCTCGACCGGCGCCTGGCCGACAGGCCCTTCGTGGCAGGCTCCGAATACTCGATCGCCGACATGGCCTGCTACCCGTGGATCGTGCCGTGGGAGAAGCAGGGCCAGAAGCTCGACGACCACCCCAACCTCAAGCGCTGGTTCACCGCGATCGCGGAGCGGCCCGGCACCCAGGCGGCCTATGCCCGGGCGCCCGAGGTCAATCCCGATTACGGCCAGACCATGAGCGAGGACGCCAAGAAGGTGATGTTCGGCCAGACCGCCGCGACCACCAAGCGCTGACCCGTCCATGACCGGCACGCGGACCGCTCTCCCCCTGCGGGTGATCCACAGGGGCTGGAACACCTTCGGCATCGCCACGCTCACCCAGCCCGACGGCAGCACGGTGCCGCGGGCCCTGGAGGACCATGGCGAGGCGGCCTGCGTGCTGCCCTACGATCCCGAGCGGCGGGTCGCCCTGCTCGTCCGGCAGAGCCGGGTCGGCCCGGCCTTCTGGGGCGAGCCCCCGGCCCTCGACGAGGCGCCCGCAGGGGGCCTCGACGGCGGCGAGCCGGAGGAGACCGCGATCCGCGAGGCGATGGAGGAGGCGGGCCTGCGGCTCGCGCGGCTCGAACCCGTGGCCCACGCCTACAGCATGCCGAGCGTCTCCTCCGAACGGCTGTGGCTCTACCTCGCCCCCTACACGCAGGCCGACCGGGTCGGACCGGGCGGCGGATTGCCGAGCGAGGGCGAGCAGGTCGAGGTGCTGGAGCTGCCCCTGGCCACCCTGGCGAAGCAGGCGCGCTCCGGCCATCTGGCCGACCTCAAGACCCTGGTCCTGGTCCAGGCGCTGATGCTGCGCCGTCCCGAGCTGTTCACCGCATGATCCGGCCCGACGCCCCGATCGACGCCGTCCTGGCCGAGATGCTGGCCTTCTCCGAGGAGGCGGCCCCGCTGGCGCTCGCGATGCGGGCGGCCGGGCTGTCCATGACCAACAAGGGCCCTGATCTCGGTCAGGCCCTCACCGAGGCCGACCTCGCCGTCAGCCGCCTGCTCCACGCCCGGTTCGGCCCCGACCTGATCGAGGAGGAGACCGCCGACGCTCTGGGCCACGCGGCCGCCAAGGCCATGCTGGCCCGGGATGCCTGGACCTTCGTGGGCGATCCGATCGACGGCACGCGGCCCTTCGCGGGCGGGCTGTCGGGCTGGGGCGTGATGGTGGCGGCCTGCCGCGACGGGTGGCCGCGCGCGGGCGTGATGAACCTGCCGGCCTGGAACGAGGACCGCTCCGGCCCCGCCCGCATCGAACCCGCCGAGGCGGCCCGGGGCATCCTGTTCGCGGCCTATGAGGGCCGGGCGTTCTGGGCGCCGACCCGGGGCGGGCGCCGGACGGAAGCCCTGCGCGCGCTGAAACCCACCCTGAGCCGCACCGGCCATGTCGGCTGGCTCGCCGTCGCGGCGCAGCGCTTCACCCTGGATTATGGGCGGGCTTGGTTCCCCTGGAGCGAGGGCGGATCGATCTCGGACGCCGCGCTCCTGGCCACCGGGCGGCTCGACGCGACGGTGGTCAACAGCATGCTGTGGGACCTGGCGCCGATCCTGCCGCTCTTCGAGGCGCTGGGCTTTCGCCTCTTCCACTGGCCGGACCTCGCCGCCCCGCCGGCGGCGTTCGTCGACCTGTTCGATGCGGATTTGTCGGCTCATGACGACCTGTGGATGGTCTGTCGCGACCGGGAGCAGGCGGCCGATCTGGCGCAGGCGATCCGCAAGGCTTAGCGGCCGGGCAGAGCCCTGCAACATCAGGATCCTGCCCTGACAACCCGCTGAGGGTCACGCCCTCACGCCTCCGCGCCGCCATGGGCCATGATCGCGTCGAGTAGGCCGGGAAAGCGCGCGTCGATGTCTTGGCGGCGCAGCGAGATCAGGCAGCGCATCCCTTCGGGCCGGGTGCGCGTTACGCCGGCCTCGCGGAGGATCTTGAGATGGTGCGTCATGGTCGAGCGCGGCACGCTCTCGGCCAGAAGATCGCCGGACGCGCGCTCGCCGGTCTTCATCAGCTCCGACACGACCGCCAAGCGGGTCGGATCGCTCAGCGCGAACAGGACCCGGTGCAGCGTCAGGTCCGCGAGGTCGGGGTGAAAGAACTTGCGTGGGCTCATGGCGGCGTCTATGTACGATTTTCGTCGTACATCGTAAAGAGGGCGGCGAGACATGAAGCGGATCGCGATTCTGGCGTTCGGGATGTTCGCCCTGGGCTTGGATGCGTATGTGGTCGCGGGATTGCTGCCAGGGATCGGCGCTGCGTTCGGCGTCCAGCCCGGCGAGGCCGGGCAGGCCGTCACGGTCTTCACCTTGGCCTACGCGCTCGCCGCCCCGGTCTGCGCCACGCTCCTGGCCGGCAAGCCGGTGCGCCGGATCCTCGGCCTGGCGCTCGCGGTATTCACCCTGGCCAATGCGCTGAGCGCGCTGGCGACCGGCCTGTGGGGCCTGCTCCTGGCCCGGGCGCTCGCTGGGCTCGCGGCCGGCCTGTACGCCCCGGTCGCGATCGCGTCGGCGGCGGCCTTGGTCGAGCCCGGCCGCAAGGGGCGCGCCTTGGCGCTGACCCTGGGCGGGATGAGCACCGGGACGGTCATCGGCGTGCCGGCGGGGCTATGGATCGCGGACCGGTTCGGCTGGCAGGGCGCGCTCTGGATGGTGGCGATCCTGGGAGCCGTCGCGACGGTGGCGATCCTGGCGCGCCTGCCCGACATCGAGGCCGCCGAGCCGCCATCCTGGCGGGCGCGCGTGGCCCTGCTGGCCGACGCGCCCGTGGTCGCCACGGTGACGGTCACGTTCCTCACCGCCATCGCCAGCCTCGGCCTCTACACCTATCTGGCGCCGCTTCTGGACCGGGCCGGCCTCGGCGGTGCCGCGGCCTCGTATTTCTGGGCCTGGGGCATCGGCGGGATGGTGGGAAGCTTCTCGGTCGGACCACTCATCGACCGGACGCGCGATCCCCGCCGGGTGATGGCGATTATCCTGGCCGCCCTGACGCTCGCGCTCGCTTCCCTGCCGGGCCTGCTCGGCGCCTCGCTGTTCGGCTACCTGCCGCTGCTGGTCTGGGGCGCGATGGGCTGGGCCTCGCAGGCGCCCCAGCAGCATGCGCTGCTCCACCTTCGCCCCGACCACGGCAGCGTCGCCGTCGCGCTGAACAGCTCGGCGAATTATCTCGGCGGCGCGGCCGGCGCGGCGCTCGGCGGCGTGGTGGTCACGCTGGCCGGTATCTCCGCCCTTCCGGCGGCGGCGGCCGCCGTGGCGGCCGGGGGCCTCGCGCTGCAGATGGCGATCTTGGCCCGGGGCCGGCGCGTCGCGACCGGCTGATGCAAAGGATCGTGGGCTGCACCCTGGCTCGTGAAGCCCAATGACAAAAGGGGCGGCGCGCCCTGATCCGGCGCGCCGCCCCGTTCGAAGACCGAGACGCTCAGTTCAGAGCCACGTTCGGCGGCCGGCGCTCGGCGCCGACCGTGACGTCGCCGATCATCAGGCCCATCGGGCCCAGCCGGACCGGCACCGTCTCGCCGTCGTGGATCTTGCCCGACAGGACCAGCTCTGCCAGCGGATCCTGCACGTTCTTCTGGATCACCCGCTTGAGCGGCCGCGCCCCGTAAGCCGGGTCGTAGCCCTTGTCGGCGAGCCAGATCTTGGCCTCCTCGTCGAGGTCCAGGGTGATCTTGCGATCCTCCAGGAGCTTCGCCAGGCGCCCGAGCTGGATCTCGACGATCGCGCCCATCTCCGACCGCGCCAAGCGGTGGAACAGGATGATCTCGTCGACCCGGTTCAGGAATTCCGGCCGGAAGTGGCTCCGCACCACGTTCATCACCTCCTCGCGGACCGCCTCGGTGTCCTCGCCCGCGGGCTGGTTCACCAGGTACTCGGCCCCGAGATTCGAGGTCATGATCAGCAGCGTGTTGCGGAAGTCGACCGTCCGCCCCTGCCCGTCCGTGAGCCGGCCGTCGTCGAGCACCTGCAGCAGGACGTTGAACACGTCCGGATGCGCCTTCTCGATCTCGTCGAACAGCACGACCTGGTAGGGCCGGCGCCGCACCGCCTCGGTCAGCGCGCCGCCTTCCTCGTAGCCGACATAGCCCGGAGGCGCGCCGATCAGGCGGGCGACCGCATGCTTCTCCATGTACTCGGACATGTCGATGCGCACGAGCGCCGTGTCGTCGTCGAACAGGAAGCCGGCGAGCGCCTTGGTCAGCTCGGTCTTGCCGACGCCCGTGGGGCCGAGGAACATGAACGAGCCGATCGGCCGGTTCGGGTCCTGCAGCCCGGCCCGGGCGCGCCGGACCGCGGTCGAAACCGCCTCCACCGCCTCCCGCTGGCCGACGACGCGCTTGGCCAGCGCCTCCTCCATGGCCAGTAGCTTCTCGCGCTCGCCCTCCAGCATCTTGTCCACCGGCACGCCGGTCCAGCGGGAGACCACGCCGGCGACGTGAGCGGGCGTGACCGCCTCCTCCATCATGCCGTCGCGGCCGCCCTCGGCCTTCGCCTCGATCTCGGCGAGCTGCTTCTCCAGCCCCGGGATCACCCCGTAGGCGAGCTCACCCGCGCGCTGGTACTGGCCCTGGCGCTGGGCCGCGGCCAGCTCGTTGCGCGCCTCGTCGAGCTTCTTCTTAAGGCCAGCGGCCGTGCCGAGCTTGTCCTTCTCGGCCTTCCACCGGGCGGTGATCGACGCCGAGCGCTCCTCGAGATCGGCCAGCTCCTTCTCCAGGCGGACCAGCCGGTCGCGCGAGGCGGAATCGGTCTCCTTCTTCAGCGCCTCGGCCTCGATCTTGAGCCGCACGATCTCGCGGTCGATCGAATCGAGCTCTTCCGGCTTCGAATCGACCTGCATGCGCAGGCGCGAGCCGGCCTCGTCGATCAGGTCGATCGCCTTGTCGGGCAGGAACCGGTCGGTGATGTAGCGGTTCGAGAGCGTCGCCGCCGCCACCAGGGCCGAATCCTGGATGCGCACGCCGTGGTGCTGCTCGTACTTCTCCTTCAGGCCGCGCAGGATCGAGACCGTGTCCTCCACGGTCGGCTCCGACACGAAGACCGGCTGGAAGCGGCGGGCGAGCGCGGCGTCCTTCTCGACGTGCTTGCGGTACTCGTCCAGCGTGGTCGCGCCGACGCAGTGCAGCTCGCCGCGGGCGAGCGCGGGCTTGAGCAGGTTCGAGGCGTCCATCGCCCCGTCCGCCTTCCCGGCGCCGACCAGCGTGTGCATCTCGTCGATGAACAGGATGATGCCGCCCTCGGCCGCGGTGACCTCGGAGAGCACGCCCTTCAGCCGCTCCTCGAACTCGCCGCGATACTTCGCGCCGGCGATCAGCGAGCCCATGTCGAGGGCCAGCAGGCTCTTGTCGCGCAGGCTCTCGGGCACGTCGCCGTTGACGATGCGCAGCGCCAGCCCCTCGACGATCGCGGTCTTGCCGACGCCGGGCTCGCCGATCAGGACGGGATTGTTCTTGGTGCGCCGGGACAGGACCTGGATGGTCCGCCGGATCTCCTCGTCGCGGCCGATCACCGGATCGAGCTTGCCGTCCCGGGCGGCCTCGGTGAGGTCGCGGGCATATTTCTTCAGCGCGTCGTAGGCGTTCTCGGCCGAGGCGTTGTCGGCGGTGCGGCCCTTGCGCAGCGCGTTGATGGCCGCGTTGAGAGAGGCGGGCGTCACGCCCGCCGCCTGGAGCGCGCGGCCAGCCTCGGAATCCTTCTCCACCGCCAGAGCGAGGAGCAGGCGCTCCACCGTGACGTAGGAATCGCCGGCCTTCTTCGCCGCCTGCTCGGCGGTGTCGAACAGGCGCATCAGCTCGCGCGTCGCCTGCGGGGCGGACGCGTTGCCGGATACCTTCGGCTGTTTCGCCAGCCACTGATCGGTCTGCGCCAGCGCGACCCGCGACTGGCCGCCGGCGCGGTCGATCAGACCGGCGCACAGGCCTTCGGGATCGTCGAGCAACACCTTGAGCAGGTGCCCCGGCTGAAGCTGCGGATGGCCCTCGCGCATCGCGAGGTTCTGCGCCGCCTGGACGAAGCCGCGGGCGCGCTCGGTGTAGATGTCGAAATTCATGCGTGTCTCACCCTCCCGTGCCGGCATCCGCCGCCCGAGATGGCGCGGCCCTGCCGAAACGTCGCCCCCCGGCTATCCGCCGCGTCGGGGCCCCGGCGCCGAAAGCCACCGGTAGACCCGATGTGGTGTTGTATTTGCGCACCACAAGGGGCCGGGGACTTGCGCGGCACAGCTTTTCCGCGCCACCTTCCCGGCATGCAAGCCGCGCTCGAAATCGGCCTCCTCGGCCTCTACCGCTACCCCGTGAAGGGGCTGAGTCCCGAGCCTCTGGAACGGGCCGAGCTGGAGACCAGCGGCTTCTTCCCGGGGGACCGG
Source organism: Methylobacterium sp. GXF4 (assembly GCF_000272495.1). Classification (NCBI taxonomy): domain Bacteria; kingdom Pseudomonadati; phylum Pseudomonadota; class Alphaproteobacteria; order Hyphomicrobiales; family Methylobacteriaceae; genus Methylobacterium; species Methylobacterium sp. GXF4. The sequence continues at coordinate 25,359 of NZ_AKFK01000052.1, forward strand.
CTCTACGCCATCGAGAACGGGCCTTCGGGCTTCAACCCGGTGGCGCCGCGGCACCAGCCCAAGACCAAGTACCTGATGCTGATGCGCGACGAGGCGCTGGCCCTCCTGCGCACCCGCTACGACGATTCCACCGCCACGCTCACGGTGGCGCATGACGGGGAAACCCTGGCCTTCCGGCTCGATACGGAGGCCGGTCGGGACGGGCTCGCCGACCTGATGCGGCGCTATCTTCCGGACAGCCTGCGGGGTGAGCCGAAAGTGCTCGCGGCGCCGCCGCAATACCGCTTCACCGATTCGCCCACCGGCTACGTCTCGCTGATCAACCGCGCGAGCGTGGCGGCCGTGGAGGATTATCTCGGCGCGCCGGTCGACCCGCTGCGCTTCCGGGGCAACCTGCTGGTCGAGGGGCTGGCACCGTTCGCCGAGCTGGACATGGTCGGGCGGGTGATCGAGGCGCCGAGCGGGCTGCGGCTCAAGATCACCAAGCGCACCGTGCGCTGCGCCGCCACCAACGTCGATCCGGTGAGCGGCGTGCGCGACCACGACATCCCCTGGACCCTCGACGCGCGGCTCGGCCACCGCGACCTCGGCGTCTATGCCGAGGTGATCGCCGGTGGCGCGCTCGCCGTGGGCGATACGCTGCGACCCGTGAGCTGAGCCGCGAGGCTCAGAGTCGCGCGACGTAGGCCGCCAGATCCTTGATCTCGGCCTCGCTCAACCCCTGCGCGACCTCGTTCATCGCCGGGTCGTAGCCCGGCCGAGCGTTCGACTTGTAGGCCGTGAGCGCCCGGGCGAGATATTCCTCGCGCTGCGCCCGGATCCGGGGAATCGCGTCCCGGCCGCCGAGGTCGGCGCCGTGGCAGGAATTGCACTGGTGCTTGGAGACCAGCGCCTGGGCGCGCGCCACCAGGGCCGGGTCCGCGGCCGGGCCCGACCAGGCCGGTGCCGGCAGGGTCGCGACCGCGTCGGCATAGGCGCGCAGGTCGTCGTCGGAGAAGCCGGCGGCGACGTCGTTCATCGGCGGGGCCTCGCGCTGCTTCTCCCGAAACTGGAACAGCTGCGTGACAACGTAATCCGCCTGCTGTCCGCCGAGCGAGGGCACGCCTTCGGTCTCGGACGTGCCGGTCCCGTGGCAGGCGACGCAGGGAGCCAGACGCTCCTGCATGGCGGCATCGGGCGCGGCCAGCGCCGCACCGGCCAGCAGGACGCCGAGGGCCGGCGCGAGCCCCCGGATCGCCCCGATCCTCGAGACAGCGCGCATCACTGGCCGTAGCTGACGCGGTAGATCGCGCCGTTGTAATCGTCCGAGACGAGCAGCGACCCGTCCTTGGCGACCAGCACGTCCACCGGCCGGCCGGCATATTTGTTGTCCTGGAGGAAGCCGGTCAGGAACGGCTCGACGGAGGCGACCTTGCCGTCCGGGCCCGGCCGCGCGACGACCACGTCGCCGCCGAGCTTGGCCGTGCGGTTCCAGGACCCGTGCCGGGCGATGAAGGCCGCGTCCCTGTAGGCCTCCGGGAATTGCGCGCCCGTGTAGAACCGCATGCCGAGCGAGGCCGTATGCGGCCCGAGCAGGCCCGCCGGGGCGGTGAATTCCGAACAGGAATGGCCCCAGCCGAATTCCGGATCGGTGAACGTGCCCTGGTGGCAGAACGGGTAGCCGAAATGCTGCTTGCCGGGCTCGGTCAGCACGTTCAGCTCGTCGTTCGGGATGTCCTCGGAGACCCAGTCGCGGCCGTTATCGGTGAACCAGAGCTGCTTGGTCTTCGGGTTCCAGTCGAAGCCCACCGTGTTGCGCACCCCGCGGGCGACGACCTCGGCATTCTTGCCGTCGAGATCCATTCGACGGATCTGCGCGTGGGTGTCCGGGGGCAGCACGATGTTGCCGGGCGCGCCGATCGGCACGTAGAGCTTGTTGTCCGGCCCGATGGCGATGAACTTCCAGCCATGGGCCTCGTCCTTCGGCAGGTCGTCGTAGACGAGGCTCGGCTTCCCGGCGCCGTCGAGGTGCTGGGCGATGTCGTCGTAGCGCCAGATCTTCGACAGCTCGGCCACGTAGAGCGCGCCGTCATGGAACGCGACGCCGTTCGGCCGGTGCAGGCCGGACGCAATGGTCTTGACCGCGCGCTTGCCGTCCGGGCCGGCCTGCGGCAGCACCGCGTAGACCTTGCCGACCGTGCGGGTGCCGACGAACAGCGTCCCGTCCGGCGCCTGCGTCATTGAGCGGGCATTGGCGAGGCCGCTGGCATAGACCTCGACCTTGAAGCCCTCCGGAACCTTGAGCTTGTCGAGCGGCAGCTTGGCGGCGGCCGTCGCCAGGGGCGGCCCGGCGACCGGCGCGAGCTTGGCCGCGTCACCGCCCTCGGGCCGACCATAGAGCGCCGAGCCGCGGTCGATCTGCACGCTGGCCGGCGGTGCGGAGCTCGCCGGCGTCTCCTGGGCACGCGATCCGCCCGGGGCCAGGGTCCCGAGGCCCAGGCAGGCGAGCGCGGCGGCGAGCCCACGCGTCAGAATCGGCTTGGTGGCTGGCGTCATGATGCCTCCCGATATGGCCGGGCTCTTCGCGCGCCCGATCCGGTCTGCACTCATTATTCAACGTCTGGCCGCGGGACGCGAGCCCTTGGACAACCCTGACGCGACAGCGGCATGCGGCCGTCACCCGCCTTTCGCGTGCCAGCGTCGCCGGCTGCCGTCGCCGGGCGGCCGCGCCGTTGACGCTCGTGGCCGGTCCCGTCCGCGAAAACCTTGCGTTTTGGCGAGTGATCTCCGAAAACGCGCGCGTCCGGAACGCTTGAGCTTGGCCGGGGACCGCGGCGCCGACGCAGCGGCCCGGCGGGGGCGGCGTTCCGATCCGGTTCGAGGACACGGTTCGATGATCGATTACGCGCAGGCGCGGCGGATGATGGTCGATTGCCAGTTGCGGACCTTCGACGTGAACGACAACGCGGTGCTCGACGCGTTCGACACGGTGCCGCGCGAGGCCTTCGTGCCCCCGGGCCGCGAGCCGTTCGCTTATATCGATCAGACCCTGCGGCTCGACGGCGCGACCGGCGAGAGCCGCTGCCTGCCGGCGCCGATGGTGCTGGCCCGGATGATCCAGGCCCTGAAGATCCGGCCCGGCGCCAAGGCCCTCGATGTCGGCACCGGCACCGGCTACGCGGCCGCCGTGATGGCGCATCTCGGCGCGGCGGTGACGGCGCTAGAATCGGTGCCGGACCTCGCCGAGAAGGCCCGCGCCAAGCTGGGCTCCTCGGCCCGGGTGATCGAGGGCCCGCTCCAGGCGGGGGCCCCCAAGGAGGGGCCGTTCGACGTGATCCTGATCAACGGCCGCGTCGAGGTCCGGCCGCAGGCGCTGCTGGATCAGCTTAAGGATGACGGCCGTCTCGCCTGCGTCTTCGGTCCGCACCGCAACGCCAAGGCGACCCTGTTCGTGCGCGCCGGCGACGCCTTCGGCTCGCGCCCGCTGTTCGACGCCTCGCTGCCGCTCCTCGACGCCTTCGCGGCCGAAGTCGGATTCGCGTTCTGAGGCCGCTGGACGGGTCCGTCCCATCCGCGCTGTGATCCGGTCGCCCGCGCCGGAGCTTTGGGCGGGGCGACGACATTCGCGACCGCGCAGCGGTTGAGCGCCGAGACCGTTCCTGGATTTTGCGTCCGCTCGCGATGACGTGCACCGGCTGGCCCGGTGCCGCGCGCGGCGCCCTCGCGCGTGTCCTTCCGTCGCCATCGGTGCGGTCTCGCTCGACGGGGCCACGGGTCAAGGCCGCGCTGCGCCGCCGTTGACCGTGTCGCCGCAGTCCCGGGCCCGCGCGTCGTCCGGACGGCCTGCCGCGGCCTGACCGTCCCGCGCCTCGGCAATCTGCCGATCTTTGCCCTGGACCGAAACTATATACACCGTCTAATAAGGCAAAATATAATCGCTAAAACTCACTGCCATTGCAGGTATCCCAAATGGGCGCGCGCTTGATGAGGAATAAATGGGTATTCCCGGCCGTTGCAGCCTTGGCCGGCCTCGCCACGGTCGCGGGATGTCGCGAGCTGAAAGCGCAGGGTGAGCCGCTGCAGCTGTGCCGGTACAAGAAGGTCTTCGCCGACGATTTCAACGACTTGAGCGTTTCGAAGTCCAACAACGAGCGGACGCGGTGGTCGGCGCACACGCCCTGGAACGGCGATTTCGGCGATGCCCAGTTCATCGATCCGATCGACATCTTCGCCGACCCCGAGAAGAACGCGCCGTTCATCGTCAAGGACGGGATCCTGAAGATCCGGGCGCGCAAGCACGACAACGGAAAGTGGACCTCCGGCCTGATCTCCTCGGCCGATCCCACCACTGCGGGCTTTGCCCTGATGTACGGGTATTTCGAGGCCCGGATGAAGCTTCCGCCGGGCCCCGGGGTGTGGCCGGCCTTCTGGCTGAACGCCAACAACCCGAAGGACGACAAGACCCCGTCGGTGGAGATCGACGTGCTGGAATATTACGGCCAGTTCCCGGACGGATTCCATTCGGTCTGGCACATCTGGGACAAGACCGATCCGAAGAAGAACCGCGGCGGCGAGATCGTCACCTCGGTGCCGAGCGGCTCGCTCAATGACAGCTTCCACACCTATGGCGTCGACGTCACGAAGGAGTGGGTCGTCTTCTATCTCGACCGCCGCGAGATCGGCCGGACCCCGACCCCGCCCGAGCACACCAAGCCGTTGATGATCCTCGTCAACCTCGCCCTCGGCTCCGGCTGGCCGATCGACAAGACCCCCAACCCCTCCGATCTGCTGGTCGATTACGTCTACGCCTTCGCCCCCGACGAGACGAAGCGCGACGCCGTCTGCAAGGAATAGGGCGGGTTCGCCCAGCGCTGCGGGCTCGAAGCGCGGCCCGCGCAGCGCCCTTCGCCGGACGGGATGCCGGTTCGGCGAGGACGGGGAGGTTCGGGTGGGGCGAGCTTCCTTCCGACGCGCGATCGGCGCCGGATGCCCCGCAACCATGTTCGGCAGCAAAATCGCGCACGAATATTGTTAACCGGCAATCCGTTCGGCGATTTTGGCTGGATAGACCGCAATCGCGGTTGCCACGCTCCGGATAGGTCGGGCATGCCGGAGACGCGTCCCGGCGATCGGCCCGCCGCGGCTATACGCGCGGGTTTAAAGGGCTAAAAGGCATCATGCTCCTCCCCAAGACAGCTGCTGCCCGGATCATTTCCTGCGACGTATTTGATACGCTGCTCTATCGGGATCATCGCTCGGAACGTCAGCGGTTCAACGATATCGCCGTGCTCGCTGCGCAGCGCCTGGCTGCCGAGCGGGGCATCGTGCGGCATCCCGGCGCGATCTACGACGCCCGCCTCGATGTGCAGAAGCAGGCCTATCGAGCCCTCGACCTCTCCTGCCCGACGGGGGACGTCCGGTTCGCCGACATGATCGACGCGATGGGGCGGATCCTCTCTCTCGATGCCCAGGCGGCGGAGATCCTGCATCACGCCGAGATCGCGATCGAGATCGCCCAGTTGACCGCCAATACGGTCCTCCTGGACTGGCTCCGCGCGCAGGCCCGGAGCGGATGCCGGATCATCGCGGTCAGCGACACGTATCATCGGGGCGAGACGATCGCGCAGCTGCTCGCCGCCCGCGCGCCCGACCACCCCGTCGCCCAGATCTATGCCAGCGCCGACCACAACGCGACCAAGCGCACCGGCGCCCTGTTCGAGGTCGTGCTGCGCCAGGAAGGCGTCGCGGCCGCCGATATCCTGCATATCGGCGACGATACCAAAGCGGATGTGACGATGGCCCAGGCCGCGGGCCTGCGCTCCCTGCAGGTGCTGCGGCCGAAGCATCTCGTGTTCCGGCGCCGGGCCGACGCCCTGCGGGCCCGCGCGCTCCACGGGTTCCGGATCCGTGCGGCGCATACGCAGCGCGCGGGCGCACCCGCATGAGCGTACCCGATGTCGGCCGGCTCGACGCCGAGACGTTCGGGCGTGTCGTGCTGGGCCCGATCCTGACCGAATTCTGCCTCCGTCTCTGGCTGTTCGAGCGCTTCCTCCAGGGGGATGAGGCCGTCCTGCTTTTCTGCGCCCGCGGCGGCCTGCGGCTGAGACTCGCCTATGAGCGCTTCCTCGACCGCACCGCCCTGCCGCAGCGGGTGCCGCACGCCGATCTGATGGTGTCGCGCCTCGTCGCGGCCCGGACCGCCTTCGACCCGCCGAGCCCGGGCGTCCTGTCCGAGCTGGAGCGCGAGTTCAGCGGCCAGTCGATGGCCGAGATCGCCGCCGCCCTGGCGCAGCGCGACGATCTCGACCTGCCGCCGCCCTGGCACGCGCCGTTCGAGCCGGTGACGTTCATCGCGCTCCTGGCGGGCGACGAGCCCGGCGTGGTGGCGCTCCACCGCGCGGTCGCGGAGCAGGATGGGCTGTTTCGCGCCCATCTCGCGGCCTGTACCGGCGGCCGCCGCCACGGCGTCCTGGTCGATACCGGCCTCTACGGCAGCACGGTCCGGATCCTCCAGGAGGGCATCCCGGACCGGCAATGGTCCGGCCTCCAATTCGCCCGATGCAATTACAAGGGGCTTCCCACGCCGCATTTCGCGCGGACATTCGGCCTCAGCGTCGAGAGCGACGCGTACAAGCCCTGGGAGGTCCGGACCTCGGCGCTCCGGTTCTGGCAGCTGATCGAGGCCTGCCTCGAGCCGGACCTTGCGAGCGTTCGCACCTTCACGGCCGGCGCCGACGGCGCTGCGCCGCGCGCCAACCTTCAGGTTCCCGGCTGGGAGAGCCGCGTCGCGCCCGAGCAGCCCGGCTTGTTCTCCGGTGTCCTGGCCGCCATCGACAGCCTCACGCCGGAATCGCTCCATCGCGTCCCGCAGGATGCGGCGCGGGCCTGGCAGCAACTCAAGGATGCGGTGGTCTGGCCGGACGCGCAGGCGGTGGCGACCTTGAGCCTCGGGCACCGATCCCGGGATTTCGGGCGAACCGAGCTGCGGGCGCAATTTGCCGGTCCCGGCGCGGCGAGCCCGTTGAAGCAGATCCGCGAAAGCCTGTGGCGCGAAGGGGCCGTGATCCGCACGTTCCCGCGCGGCGGCCGCCTCGCGCTTTCGCTGATCGAGCTGATCTATGCCGGGCGCGCGCTGCGCTCCGAGATGCGGGCTCTGCACCGGCGCGAGCGTTGACGAGGTGCGGCACGCTGTCGGGCGACGGCGCGTTGGGCCGGGAGAGTCTTCGCGCCTGCCGATTCGGCTGCACAGAACGCCGATGTAAGTACTGATCCGGCTACAGCGCGGCTTATACAGCCTTATAGATTGCAAACAGCGACGCTCTTCAACCCATCGGCGAGCCGCCCGCGAGGGCAACCCATTGCGCGAGCGTCGCCCGTAATGGATCCACCGCAATTACGCGGACGAAAATGGATATCTGGCCAGCTATAGAAATCTCGGGCCTTAACGATCCTTCCGTTAAGCGGTTGATATTTCAATTGGAAGGTTGCTTTGCCGGGGGGCAGAGCTACAAAAATGCAATGCGCGGTGAGGCCATATTGGCTGTCGAAACGTTGATGGCAGGACGAACTCAGTTCCCCGTCACACCTATGCCTGGGGATGACCAGTATGCTTGAAATATACCAAAGCGAGACGTACGCGGAAAATAATCCAGGCTGGCATGAGGAAGACGCGCCCTGGAAAGCCAAGCAGATCGCTCAGATCATCAACAAGAACGCCATCACGTTCGATACGCTCTGCGAGGTCGGCTGCGGGACCGGGGACATCCTTCTCAACCTGGAGCGTTCCTTCGGCTTCTCGAAGGGCTACGGCTACGAGGTCTCCCCGCATGCCTATCGGCGGGCCAAGACCAAGGAGACCGACCGGACCAAATTCCACCTTGAGAGCGTGTTCGATACCGCGGCGGCGCCGTTCGACGTGATGCTGGTGATCGACGTCATCGAGCATGTCGAGGATTACCTCGGCTTCGCGAAGCAGCTGCGTCCCCTGGCGAAATACAAGATCTTCCACATCCCGCTCGACCTGTCGGTGCAGTCGCTTTTCCGGGAGCGGCCGATCATGAACCTGCGAAAGGGTGTCGGCCACCTGCACTATTTCTTCAAGGAATCGGCGCTCGCGACCCTGCGGGACTGCGGGTACAACATCATCGACCACGCCTATACGGCGGGACGCCTCGAACTGCCCAACCAGGCGACGTCCAGCAAGCTGATGAAGATCCCGCGCCGGGCCATGTTCGCGCTCAATCAGGATCTCACCGTGCGGATCCTCGGCGGCTATTCCCTGCTGGTGCTGGCGGAATAGGCCCCGCGATCCGGGCTGGTCCGGGCCGGATCGATCCCGACGCGCAGATGCCACGACGCGGCGCCGCTGCTCTCAAGGGCAGCGGCCGTTTCTTGTACACGGCTGAGCGATAGCGTAAGGAACTGTGGCCTTAAGGGGCATTTACCAGTAATATCGCTGTGATAGTGCAAAACGGTCCGCAGCAATTGAAACGGACGTCGCGGCCTGGAAGGGTCGGGCTGGACGGCAAAAATAGTGACAAGCACTATCGAGCATATTGGATAGATTAATATTTTATATGACGAATCGCAATAGGAGTATATCGTCAGCATGAAAGCGGCTGAATCGTTCGGGATCAATGGTCGCTTCCTGACGCAATCGATGACCGGCGTTCAGCGCTACGCGTTGAACGTGACCCGGGCGATCAGCCAGGCCGTGTCCGTGCAGGGATCCACGATCCCCCTGCTCGCGCCGCCCGGCGCCCAGGATCCTGGCCTGGACGGGACGCCGCTCAAGCTCGTCGGCCGCTCGGGCGGCCATGCCTGGGAGCAGGCCGTCCTGCCGCGCGCCTGGCCGGGTCGGCTGCTCAACCTCTGCAACACCGCCCCGGCCTTCAAGGCGGATCAGGTCGTCTGCATCCACGACGCCAACGTCTTCCTGGAGCCGGAGAGCTACAGCGCGTCGTTCCGGGCGTTCTACAAGACGCTCCAGCCCCTGCTGGCCCGGCGCGCGGCGCGGATCGCCACCGTCTCGACCTTCTCGGCCGGGCAGATCGCGCAGCATCTGTCGCTGAAAGCCTCCGACATCCTCGTCCTCCCCAACGGGCACGAGCATGTCCGGGCCTGGGATCCGAACCAGGCGACCCGGGCGCCGTCGGCCCTGCGCCGCAATCCGGACGGGAGCGAGCGCCCCTTCGTCCTGGCGCTCGGCTCGCGTGCGCGACACAAGAATCTCGGCCTGCTGCTCGGCCTGGCCGGCGAGTTCGCGACCCTCGGCGTCGACCTGATCATCGCCGGCGGGCAGGCGGGCATCTTCGCCGCGGAGGATCTGCAGCGCAGCGAGAACGTGCAGCATCTCGGCTTCGTGAGCGATCACGATCTGGCCTACCTGCTCGAGCGCGCCCTGTGCCTGGCCTTCCCCTCGCTCACCGAGGGCTTCGGTCTGCCGGCGCTCGAGGCGATGGCGCGGGGCTGCCCGGTCATCTCCACCGACCGGGCGAGCCTGCCGGAGATCTGCGGCACCGCCGCGCTTCTGGCGCCCCCGGACCAGCCGCATCTCTGGCTGGCGCATGTCCGGACGCTGCTGGCGAGTGCCGACCTCCGTCAGGAACTGATCGGCCGCGGCCGGCTCCAGGCGGCCCGGTTTTCCTGGGCCGACACGGCGCAGGGCTACCTGGACGTGATGCAGGCGCCGCAGCGGCGGGATGTCGGGCGCCCCCGCACCGCCTCCGCCCCGCCCAGCATCGCCGTGGTCATCGCGACCCTGGGGCGGCCGGACGTCGTCGCCCAGACGCTGCGGCGGATCCTCGACCGGCAGACCTACAAGCCGGCCGCCGTGATGATCTCCTGCATCAAGCCGGAGGATGCCGGCGACGCCGCGAACTGGCCCGACGTCGCGGTGGTGACGGGCCGCCCCGGTCTTGCGGCGCAGCGTAACGCGGCGCTGGCCGCGCTACCCGAAGGGATCGATGTCGTCGCCTTCTTCGACGACGATTTCGTGCCCGACGCCGAGTGGCTCGATGTCGCCGCCCGGACGTTCCGCGACGAGGCGGATATCGTCGGCTTCACGGGCGACGTGCTCGCGGACGGCATCAAGGGGCCCGGCCTGACCTTCGAGGAGGTCGATCGCCTGCTCGCGGAGAGCGGACCGGTCGTGCCGGCGCCGCTGATCGAGCCGTTCAGTCCCTATGGATGCAACATGGCCTTCCGGCGTTCCGCGATCGGGGCCCTGCGGTTCGATGAGCGCCTGGTCCTCTACGGCTGGCTGGAGGACCGGGATTTCGGCGCGGCCCTCAGGGCGAAGGGCGGTCGGCTCGTGAAATGCATGGCGGCCCGCGGCGTCCACATGGGTGTGAAGGGCGGCCGGATCGCCGGGGACCGGCTCGGCTATTCGCAGGTGGTTAATCCCCTGTACATGCTGCGTAAGGGAACGATGACTTACGCTCAGGTGGCCGATCATTTATTTCGGAACTTCACCAGCAATCTGGCGCGATCAGCCGTCCCGGAGCCGTTCATCGATCGGCGCGGCCGTTTGCGAGGCAACTTGCGGGGTGCGGCCGACGCACTCCTCGGACGCCTCGAACCTGAGCGGGCCCTGCAGATCCGACGGAAAGCCGTGAGATGAGCGTGCACGATCAAAATCGGATTTCGCAGGATCGGCCTCAGGTCGTCTGGCCGTTCCCGGAGGCGACGTCCGTGGGCGTCCCGGACGGTCCCATGGCGGTGATCTCCGCCGCCCTGAAGGCCGCCAAGCGCCACAAATTCGTGGTGGCGCTCTGGATCCTGTTCTGCGTCGGCGTCGCCTTCGTCTACGCGAGCACCGCCACGCCCCTGTTCACGGCGACCGCGACGCTGCTGCTCGAACCGCGCCGCCAGGCCGGCTCGGGCTCGGCGGAAGGCGCGGTGGCGCCGAGCCTCGATGTCGGACGTGCCGAGAGCGAGCTACAGGTCCTGCGCTCCGAGCGCCTGCTCGCCAACGTGTTCAACAGCCTCGGGCTCGCGAACAATCCGGAATTCGGCCTTCCGCCCTCCGCCAAGGCCGAGTCGTCGGGCCTGAGCCTGAAATCCCTGCTCGGCATTCCGGAGCCGCCGCCGCCGAGCCCCGAAGTCGTTCAGCAGCGTCAGTTCGAGACCTTCGCGCAGAATTTCAGCGTCCGCCGGGTCGGCCAGTCCTACGTCGTGGAGGTCTCCTACACCTCCACCAACCCGACCCAGGCGCGTCGGATCGCGAACGCCGCCGTCTCGGCCTATCTCTGGCAATCGATCGCCGCCAAGGCCGACGCCGCCAAGAACGGCGCGGAATTCCTGCAGGGCCGCGTCAACGCGCTGTCCTCGCAGGCGCGGTCGGCCGCAGCCGCGGTGGCCAGCGGCAGCCTGCCCGACGCGCCGACGCCGGACGCCGATGCCCGCGTGATCGGTGCCGCGCTCCAGCCGCTTCGGGCGTCCGCACCCCGCAAGACGCTGATCCTGGGCCTCGGCCTGACGGTGGGTCTCGTCGGCGGGCTGCTCGCCGTCGCCCTGCGGCAGGCGCTGGACCGGCGGATCCGGACCCCGCAGGATCTCGTCCAGCGCGTCGGCATCCCGTGCCTGGCCGTCATGCCCGACGTCTCGCGCAAGGGCGTCGCCGGCCGGCGCGGTCCGAGCGACCTGCGGTCCGCCACGACGCTGTGGCTCGGCAATAGCGGCTTCGCCTCCGGCATCCGCGACCTGCGGACCTCGATCCAGCTCGCCCTCTCGAGCCGCCCCGGCGACAGCGAGGCGGTCGTCGCCCTGGTCGGCTGCACCGCGAATTCCGGAACCTCGCTCATCGGGCTGAATCTCGCCCGGATCATCCGGGAGAGCGGACGTTCGGTGACGATGATCGACGCGGACATCCACGGATCCGCTCCGCGGTCCCTGACCTACGATGTCGACACCTGGGAGGGGGCCTGCCTGGCCGACCTGATCGAGGATCCCAGCCGGATTCCCGAGGCCAAGCTCCTCGATTACGGCGGGATCTCCGTGCTGCCCGCGCGCCTGCCGAACACGGCCGCCAACAGCCGCGTCTACCTCGGTGCCCCGTCCTTTCCCAAGGTGATCGACCACCTGCGGCAGACGGGCTACGTCATTCTCGACCTGCCGCCCCTGTCGGTCTCCGCCGAGACCCGGGCCGCGGCCCGGCGGGCCGATGCGGTAATCATCGTGGCCGAGGCCGGACGCACCACCGTCGACGAACTCTCGGACGCCGTGAACGGATTGCGCAGTGCCGGCGCCAGCGTCATCGGTGCCGTGCTCAACCGCGCCTAGCGTGCTGGCGCGCGCCCGGTCCGTCACCGGGCGCGCCGTCTCCCGCCGAATCGGCCTCCGCTGCGGCGGGGATCGCTCCAAGGTCCGCGCGAAGTCCCGCCCTCGCGGCGCACTTCCGGCGATCACCGTGCCCGCATACCGAGACTCAGAGTGTCCCTGATGGCCGTCGCGACGGATCGAAAGATCAAAGTCCTCTATTGCCAGCCGGGCACGACGGTTTTTGCGGGGATCGAGCGCGTCAACGACGAGATCTGCACGGAACTGGCTGAAACCTACGGCGACGCGTTCGACGTCGATGTCCTGCTCGTGTCCGAGCACAGGAACCACCCGCCCTTGCCGCGGGCCTACACCATCGTCCGGCGGTCCGGTTCGTCACGCCTGGCCCTGATGCGGGCGTTCCGGAGCGTCGTGCGGGAGAAACGCTACGACCTCGTCGTCATTCCCCAGATCGAACCGACGGTGATCTTCTGGTTCTCGTGCCTGGGCCTGAGGCAGCCCATCGCGATGCACCTGCACGGGAATCCGCGCCGGGAGAGCGGGCACCTCAAGGCGAAGATCCTGTTCTTCCTCCTCCGGCACCTCGTCCTCCGCCGCGTGGCCGCGGTGTTCGGCACCTCGCCCCGGCAGCTGCGCGCCTTCACCGACGACTTCAACTGCCGCAGGCCGACGGTCTGGGTGCCGAACCCGGTCCGGACATTCGCGGCGCCCGGGCCCGACGACAAGCCGACGGCGGGGCTGATAACCTTCGTGAATGTCGGGCGATACGATTACCAGAAGGGCCAGGACATCCTGATCGACGCGTTCGCCGCGCTCTACAAGCGCCGGCAGGACATCCGGCTGCGTCTCGTGGGCCACGGTGCCGACAAGGCGGCCTTGACCGAGCAGATCCAACGTCTCGGCCTGACGGATGTGGTCACGCTCGAATATCTCCCCGACAGTCCGGAGCGGGCGCTCTACGCGAGCGATGTCTTCGTCGCGACGTCGCGGTGGGAGGGATGGTCCCTCGCCATCTGCGAAGCGCTCCGATGCGGGTTGCCGGTCATCTCGACCGATTGCGAGTTCGGGCCGAGCGACATCCTGATCGACCGGCGCCTGGGGCAGCTGGTCCCGCCCGACGACCAGGCCGCCCTGGTCGAGGCCATGAACAGCTACTGCGACCGGATCGCCGAAGAGAGAAGCTTCGCGGATTTCAGGCGGGAGAATATCGAGCGCTACAGCGTCGGGAACTCGGCCAAGATCCACGCGGAGGCCATCCGGCAAGCCGTAGAGGCCGCCGCGGCGGCCTGACCGCTACCGCAGCGCGGGCCGCACCTGGCCCAGAGCGAGCGTGTCGGGGATGAGCTTCGCGGCCGGCGCGGCCGGGCGGCGTTCGCGTTCCGGCCAGGCGGAGGCGACGCCGGCGAAGACGTAGAACAGCAGGCTCTGGTCGACCGTGGGACCCGCAATGACGGCGCCCGTCAGCAGGGACAGGCAAGCGACCCGGGCCGCGGCGCGCACGTCGCTCGGATAGCTCCGCGGCTCGCCCCGGCGGACGCCGAACACGGTCAAGATGAACAGCAGGTAGAAGACGGCACCGGGCACGCCGACATTCGACAGCACCGCGAGCGGGAAGCTGGAGGTCCGGTTCGTCCCGAGGCCGACCCCGAGACCCCAGGAATCGAAGAAGTTTCGCCAGGCCAGCGCATTCCAGGATGCGCGCTGGATGCCCGACTCCGTCTGCGCCTTGCTCAGGATCAGCGTGTCGACGTACTCGTAGATCCGCGCGGCCACGCCGTCGGTGGCGAGCACGAGCAGCACGATCAGGCAGAGCAGCAGCGGGCCGAGGACGACCGTCGCTGCGCTGAAGCGATCCTGCGGGCGCAGGCTGCACCGCCGCAGCGCCGTCGCGTAGAGGAGCCCCAGCACGACGACCGCACCGACCAGCCCGGTCGATGAGGTCGAGATCACCACGAAGATGAGCGAGAGCAGCGCCAGGGGGCCGGTGACGAGGGGCTTGCGCCCGCACAGCCACAGCATGCCGGTGAATCCGAGCGCCCCCAGTGTCATGCCGGCGAACGCCGACGCCTCGGGCCAGGAGCCGATGATCCGCCGCATCGTGCCGACCACCTCCTCATCGTGGAACGTGTACTGGGCGTTCCGGATGAATTGCAGCGCCTCCTGGGTGCCGGTGGCGCTGGTGACCAGGTCGAGGATGCCGAAGCCGATATTGGTGGCCGCGTAGGCGATGAGCGCGGTGGCGAGCGTCTCGAGGCCCCGCTGCGTCGATCCCACGGTGGCGATCATGAGGAAGCAGAAGAGGTCGCCGATCAGGTAGATCGGCTGGGTCAGGTTGCTCGACACCGGCCCCAGCGGCACGGCGCCGTCGCTGGTGCTCAGATGCGTCGAGGCGCCGAGCGGGATGATGTAGGTCTCATCGGCGAACAGCCGCGGCATGACATAGCTGCTCAGCACGCCGTACAGGACGAGGCAGAGCAGCCAGAAACCCGGTTCGGTGATCTTCAGGGCCTCCAGCATCTCGACGGCGGTCTTGCGCCAGAACAGGGTCGAGACGGCCAGGAAGACGAGAAACAGGTGGGCCGGCTGCACGTTCGCGCCGCCGAGCAACAGCGCAGCGGCGGATCCGAGCGTGCAGAACATGACGAAGGCGACGACCGTCGACCGGGTGCCGAACAGCAGGCAGAACAGCCCGACAACGATCGTGATTGCGCCGATCGGCTCGAAGCTCATGATCCGCCTGCCTCAAGGGGAGAAACGTTCAGCCGGTCGCCGCGGCGCGCCGCGCTCGACCCCGCTCCGTCCGGGGCCGGACGCTAGCGGTCCGCGCTCTCGGCGGCCCGGCGCACGGCATCCGCGGAAGCCGGTCCGGTGCGGTTCGCATTGCCCCCCTCGGACGGCCGGCGCGGACCGGTGACCTGCGGCGCCTCCCCGGACCTGTTGCCCGGGTTGCGGACCAGGGTGACCCGGACGACGTCGCCGGGCTCGACCTGGCCGTCTTCCTGCGCGAGCCAGGTGGTCGACCGGTCGCCGACCCGGCGGGTCACCTCGTAGCGCGGCGTCAGCGTCTCGCTACCATCCTCGGCCGTGCCGAGCGTCTGCGCCTCGGCATCCGCCGAGAGCCGCCCGGCGGTCAGCGTCTTCTCGTCGTTCTGCGCCAGCTTGAGGCGGGTATCGGCCGCCTCCGCCAGGGCGTCGCGGCGGAACCGGGACCGGAGCTCGATGATGTCGCGCTCGGCCCGCGTCAGGCTCTGCTGGGCGCGCAGCATCGCGACCTGAACGTCCAGCCGGTTGCTCTCGAAGGCGGCCTGGCTCTGCTCGGCAGCCAGCTTCCGCGGCGTGATCGTCAGCCCCTTGGCGACGAGATCGTTGACGAGGTTCAATTCGCCCCGGCTCAGCTCGATCTGGCGATCGAGCGACTTGGACTTGTTCTCCAAGGCGCCGATCTCGGCGCGGAAACTTGCCATGGATTGCTCGATCGCGGCGACCTCGGCCTTGATCGCGTTGCGGCGCGTGTCGAACAGGAGCTGCTCGCCGCGCATCGCCTGATCGGCCCGGGCCTTGTCCGCGTTGGCCTTGAGATCCTCACCGAAGGTGATCGTATCCGTCCCGGCAATCTCCGCGTCGAGGCGCGCCTGCTTGGCGGCCAGCGCGATCCGCTCCGCGGCGAGCGTCCGCAGCTCACCGCGCGTCGTCACCATCTCGCGCCGCACCATGCGCGGGTCGGTGGCGCGCAGCAGCCCCTCCGCGGTGCTGACCGCCTGGAGCACGGTCAGGCCGGGCTGATACTCGAACTTGCCCGGCTGCTGCACCGCACCGGTGATGTAATACGGTCGGTATTTCGCGACTTCCACCGACGCCGCCGGCGTCTCCGCAAGATCGGCTGCCTGTTTCAGCGAGGTTCCGATCGCCTCGGCAAGATCGGTCGGCGTCCCGCCGGACGCCTTGATCTGGCCGATCAGAGGAAGCGACACCGTGCCGTCCGCGGCCACGGAGAACTCGCCGTTCAGGGCGGTCCACGAATACGCTTCGCCGGTGTTGCGTCGCAGATCGTAGACGCGAATGGTCAGACGATCCTGCGGGCCGAGCAAGTATCGGCCCGGGGCCTCGGCGGCCGGTGCTGCGAGAACGCTGGCAACCACGAACACGCAAGACGCAGCAATCTGCCGCCAATACATTCACATCTCCTGAGCCGAAACCGGGTTCCGACAAAATACCTCGGCTTCGTCCCGCTATTCGGGACAAGGGCCGCACTGCGTCGCTGGCTGTTACTTTATACGATATCAGGCAACACTCAACCCGCTCCGCAGTTTACGCAAATATCGCGCCCTCGAATTTTGCTAAAAATCGCGCGGCGCGATGAACAGACAAATTAAGATTGAATCGAACGCGGCGCAGCATATCCCGGTCGATCTCCGGTCTTATCCGCGATCGACCGCCCGGGGTTATTGTCGCAGGGCGCGGAGGCGAAAGCCGCACAGGTGCATGGATGCGGCGTAGACGACGGCGCCGCACGCGCTCATGGCGACCAGCTGCGCGATCGAGGGGATGGCGAAGCGCTGCAACAGGTTCTCCAGCAGGAGGACGGCCAAGGCCATCGCGAAGCAGGACACCACGACCTGCCACAGATTGCGCATCTGCGCCGTGAGGCTGGTTCCGATCACGCGGCGCGCGTAAACGGCGCTGATCAGGAAATGCAGGGCCGCGGCGACGACCCGCGCGTACAGCATCAGCAGCAGGCCTCCCGTGTAGAAGGCGACCGTCAGCAGCGGGAGCTTCGTGACGGTTTCCAGAATGTTGATCTTCAACAACAGGTTGGGCTGATCGATCGCGACGCAGAGCGACGAGACCGGCTGATAATAGGCCGTCAGCATGACGGCGAGCGACAGCCACCGCAGATAGACCGACGCGGAGCTCCATTGGCTGCCGAGGAAGACCTCGACGATCTGGTCCGACGTCAGCGCGATCCCGATGCCCGCCGGCAGCGCGATGAACATCGTCAGGCGCGCCGCCTTGAGGAAGGAGAGGTGCAGGCGCTTCCGGTCGTCGGCCATCGTGGCGAAGGCCGCCATGACCGGCCGCATGGCCGGACCGATCAGGCTCTGGGTCGGCATGACCGAGAAATCGCTCGCCAGGCTGTACCGGCCCAGGACGGCCTTCTCGACGTTGTAACCCAGGAACACGCGGTCATACTGCCAGCTGAACGCGGCCAGGACCTGCGAGGACGTGAACCAGCCGGTGAAGGCGGAGAAGTCGCGCAGCCGCTCCAGCGAGAGCCTGGGACTGTAGGGGGCCAGCACGTAGGACAGGATCGTCGGCATGAGCGACGACACAACGGGATTGATCACGAGCGCCCAATAGCCGCCGCCCGCGTAGAGCACCGCCAGGGAGAGCAGGGCCGCGATGACCTTCCCCGAGAAATCCGCGACGAACGATACGCGGAAGTCGAGGTCGCGGAAGAAGTGCACCATCGTGGGGCTGTAGAGGCTGCGCGCGATCGGCCCCAGCGCCAGGACGAGGATGAGCGGGACGAGCCGCGGATCGTCGTAGATATGCGCGACCGGCCAGGCGGCGAGCATCATCAGGACCGCGATCACCCCGCCGCGCAGCAGGCCGAGCGTGAACGCGGTGTCCAGGTGCGATTTCTCGATCTTCTGCAGGCGCATCAGCGCCTGCACCAAGGGCACCTCGAGAACCATCTCGACGATCGCGACCAGCGAGACCGCGATCGCCGTCAGGCCGAAATCGGCCGGGGTCAGCATCCGGGCGAGGAGGAGCAGCGTTGCGAGGTCGATCACGCGCGACGACGTTCGGGCCGCGACACTCCAGCCGGCGCCACGCAACGTCTTGAGGGTGAGCATGAACCGATCCTGCGGGAGACGACATGCGACGGGATCGCGGCCGGCGCGAAACGTGATGTCTCTGTCCCTGAAAATGAACCCGGATATGGGCGATATGGCGATGACAGGCCTTATTGAGCCTATTGCCCCAATACACAGCCTGACACCCGCCAGGATAGCGGCTTCGCGCGACCCCTGGGTCCCGCCTGCGTCACGATGCGGAGGGCTTGGCCCTGGATCCGATGGCGCGGCCGTAAACCTCGAGGGCGGCGCGCGCCACGCGGTCGATCCGCAGGTTCTCGATCCCGATCTGGCTCTTGGCGCGCCACGCCTTGAGCTGGTCCGGGTCGGTCACCAGCATCCGGAGCGCGTCGGCGATCTGGTCCGGAGATTTCGGCGGCACGAGGATCCCCGATTCGCCCTGGCCCAGGAGTTCGGGAATGCCGTCGACCTGGGTGGCGATCACCGCGCACCCGGCCTCCCGCGCCTCCGAGAGCACGAGCGGCGCCGGGTCGGCGTGAGAGGGCAGCACGAAGATGTCGGCGCCGAGCATCCACGGATAGGGATCGTCCTGCGGGCCGGCGAAGGCGATCGCGTCCGCGGACGCCATCGCCCGGGCCATCGCGGTGTAGCTATCCTGCGTCGGGCCGCCGCCGACCACGTAGAGCCGCGCCGCCGGGTGCTGCGCGTGGACGGCGTCGAAGGCCTGCAGCAGGTCGGGCAAGCCCTTGCGGGGATGGAGGCCTCCGACGAACACGATCGCAGGGTGATCGAGGTATTTCGGAACCTCGGAACGGCCGGTCATCCGGGCGGAACCGATCGTGCCGTTCAGCACGACGTCGATCCGCGACGCCGAAATGCCGCGCTTCTGCATGGACTTGGCCACGGCGGCGCTCACCGCGATGACCCGGTCGCCCAGCCCCATCAGGATGGCGCCCTTCTCGAACTCGTTGTGGACCGTCGTCACCAGCGCGACCCGGGTCAGCTTGCACGCGGGCCAGGCCAGGACGGCGCTCGTCATCATGTGCGCGTGAACGACATCCGGTCTCCAGCGCCGCAGAAGCCCGGTGAGCCCCACCACGGACTTCAGGACCGGGCCCGGACGGCGCTCGTGATCGACGACGAAGGTCTCGATGCCGTTCGTCCGCAGCAGCTCGTCGAAATCGCCGCCCTGGCTCGCCATCGCGACGGTGTGGCCGAGCTTGACCTGTGCGCAGGCCAGATCGACGGCCGCATGCACATGCCCGTTCAGGCGGCGCCTATGATTGAGAAGATGCAGAATCCGCACGTTACACCGACGCTCACTTCACCTGAGACATTCCCGACATCGCGTCCGGCCCTGGAGGCCGCGTGACGCTCGGCGGTGCCGCGAGGCGCGACCCTAATCAACGCCGAAGATTAATACAAACCGTCCAGCGTTATTGGACTACGCATTGTCTGCGCTGTGCCTGGATATAGTACGCACAGGTTGAATTTTGGCCGGCCGAGCCTCTATTGCGAGGCGTTGGCGGCCCGCAGAAAGCGTCGCGCCGAGCGCTGCCCGACCGAGAATCGGAACGCGAGAAGCGCCTGTGCCTGGCGGAGCGGGGCCAGGAACATCGCCACGAAGAACAGCGCGGTCGCGACCTTCCACTTCAGCGGGCGCGGCTCCGTCAGGATGGCCCGAAGCAGGTCCAGGAAGCCGCGAGACCCGTATCGGGTTCCGCGGACCAGCGCGGCGGAAAAATCCATGAAGCGAAAGTAGTAGGTCCGCTCGGCCTCGATCAGAACCGCCTCCGGCCGCAACTGACCGACCAGCCGGCGCAGATGCGCCAACCGCAGCTCGAAGCGCCGGAGGTCGCGCTCGAACGTCTCGGCCCGCGGCGCACGCCCCAGCCCCGAATCGTTCTGCCCATGGACCCGGTACAGGCCGAGGGTCTCGGACAGGCTGACGACATCGCCCATGAACGGCGCAACGAGCAGGATCACGCCGTCCACCGCATTGTCGTACGCGCAGTGGTGCAGGACCTCGCAGACATCCCGCCGGAACACGTTCCCGGAGGTTGGCGGCGTCTGATAGACGCCCGAGCGCAGGATCTCGTCGACCACCTTGTCCTGGCTGCGGAAGGCCTCCAGGGCGGGGTAGCGCTCGGTGATGACCCGTCCGGTCGCGTCGATGCAGGTCAGGCAGAACTGGACCTTCGCGACATCGGGATCGAGGACCTGGAGGATGCGCACGAGCGCGCCGGGCGCCAATTCGTCGTCCGCATCCAGGAACAGGACGAACGGCGCGCGTGTCTGTCCGAGACCGTACAGACACGCCGACCGCTGCCCGCCATTGGCGATCCGGTATGCGCGCGCGCCCGTCTCCTGGATCACGTCCCACGACCGGTCCGTGGACCCGTCGTCGATCACCACGAGCTCGCAATCGGCCGTCTTCTGGTCGAGGACGCTCCGGATCGCCTTGCCCACGTAGGTCTCATAATTGAAACACGTGATGACGACGGCGATTCTCGGCTCTTTCTCCACGACTGACGCCTACTCCGCTTCGCGCTCACGCAGGTCAGGCCCGTTCGCGCCCGCCGCGAGCCGATCGCTTCACCGCTCGCGTTCGGAGCGGACGCCGTTTCAGCGCCAGACGGCGCCGCACCGGGCCTTCAAAGCCCCGCCCCACACGACGGAACCGGGTACGGATTTCACCCCGGTCTCTATCCTGCCCGGATGTCAAAATCCACTCGTCTACGTAGCCGATACAAGGGATGGATTGCTCGATCCACATGGGTCGGTCCGGTATCTCAGGCCCTCAATTCTTCGTGTCCCCAACCTTGATCTCATGGTTGCAAGCGTTGATGAGGCTGCAACCATGTCGATAGGTCCGGCGCGGCCCCTGTCCGTGCTGCCATGGCCGGCGAGGGCGTCAGCCTGCGCCCGCGGCGGGTTGCTGGTGTCAGGACACGTTCTGCGCCGGCCCGCGCCGCACCTGCGTCTCGGCGTTCTGCGTGGAGACGCGGGCGGTCGGCTGATAATCGAACCCGCCTTGCCGCCCGAAGGATTCGATCCCGAACGCGCGCAGCCGCGCGAGCGCCACCCCGACCCGCTCCTGCGCGCGGTTGATGTAGATGGGATAAGCGTTCGGCACGAAGCGGCTGCCCTCCAGTCTCAGGTCGCCGTCGAACAGATGATTGGCCGCCACGTGCGACCGGAAATCCCGCTCCGCGATTTCCAGGCTGTTCCCCGCCTGGGACGCGATGACCTCCACGCCGAAATACTCACGCCCCTCGGCCGTGCCGTAGAAATCTGAGTACATGGTCAGGCGCTTCCAGAACCCGCCATGCGAGAAATTGTACAGGACCGCGCAGTCGAAGCCCTTCTTGCCCGAGAAGCTGAAGAACAGGCTGATCAGGGTCACCGACGTGAGGTTCTCGTCGGCGCCCAGTCCGGAGATCTCGAGGGCGCGGTTGATCGGGATCGTCGACACGACCCGGTCCGCGGTCACGGCCCCCCCGGTCGTGTCGAGATGGAACGCTGACCCGGCCTTTCGGATCTGCGAGACGGTGCAGCCCAGCCGGAACTCGGTGCCCTGTCCGCGCAGTTTCGCGGCGGCGACCGCGTACAGATCATCGTAGCCCGATTTCGGCCGGGCGAGCTGTCGATTGGTCGGCGCCTCCGCCTTGCGGGGCCGCAGGTGCCGCAGCATCGCTCTCGGGGAGGAATGCTCCTTGATCCAGAGCATGCGCTTCTCGGCGAAATCGAGATCGACCTTCTCGGCGGCGATGCCGAAGAAGCGCATCATGTAGCTCTCGAGCCCGGACCGTCTCAGCAGGTAGTCGCCGATCCAGTACCGGGCGAAATCGCGCGCGTTCCGGATCTTCGGCCGGGAGATCCGCGAATACAGGACGGACAACCCGATCCGGGCACAGCCCCACAGGCCGGAGCGCAGGATGTCGTCCTTGATCGACAGCGGATAGCCGGCAACAGCGCCCTGCGGCGTCAGCTTCCCCCAGGTCGGGTCGATGGGCACATACAACGGCAGCATTTCAGGGAAATGCACCAGCAACGGCGAGTCGTCCTGAAATATGAAGCTGCCGATATCGAAGCTGTACGGACCGATGGCGCAATCGATGTGATTGCCGCCGTATTTTTCGAACTCGTCGAGCACGAGTATCCGGCGGTACCCCTGCTCGATCAGGACTGCAGCCGAGACCAGGCCGCTGATGCCGGCCCCGAGCACGACGGCCTCGTAATGTTCGCGCGATTCCGGGTTCTCGATCGTCGGGGCTGCCTGCTCAACCATGTCTCATCTCAACCCGGCGATCACGATCTCTGGTCTTCATCGCGCGACTGACGCGCGAATCAGCATGTTTCCGAACGGGATGTGGCGTCCGTCGGGATGTCTATTTGCCCCATCGCCGATATTTTCCATTACAAATTGTGATTCGCTGAGCACTCGTATCGCATCCGGGGCTGGTCGGTAAATCTGTGGGTCTAGGCGGGAACGATTTTATTTCCGCCGGCGGATACATGCGTTGCAAGGGTGAGGCCGCGCCGGATCCCCTCGCGGCATTGTCAGCCGAAGCGCGTCGCATTGCTCGGGCCCTGAATGCCACGCGACCTGCATCGGGGCCTCGCCGAGAAATACGGATACGGATCGCAGCCGAATTGGCTCGGCCTCGCCGGGACCCGAGTGCTGGAATGCAGAAGCTGCGGCGGCGATGCGCACTAACCTCGACGGAGCCCCCTGTAAGGCGCCTGAACATCCCGACGCTGCTGCGCGGCCTGTCGTCGCGGGTGCCCGAGTCCGAGATGCGAAAGAGCGGTCGAGCAAACTCGGATGCCGGGAGGCAGCCGAAGGTGGGAAAGCCGTGTCCCGTCAGTGTCATCCGGCCGCAGCTCGCACGCCCTGTCGCGCGCCCGGCTCAACCGCTCCGGATTTCTTCGGCGCCGTTGATGGCGTCGCCGATCGACCAGCCGAGCTGGACCTCAATCAGCCCCAGCGGAACCCTGGCCGAGGGTGTCGCTGACAACCACTCGGTGCCCGGCACGGCGATCCCGGTTCCGCCGGGACAGGCACCAGGCGGGTACGACTGGGATCGCCTCACGCAGAAGCGGTCGCTGGTCTCCACCCGCTCAAGCAACCTCCAGACCGATCCTGCGGGGATCGTGCGCGCCGGGCTGGGGTAGTCCTCGGCGCGGGCATCGTTATCTCTCAGCGGACCATGACATCCTCAGCGACAGCCCGCCCGACCCCCGAAGACGCCGCGCAGGGCCAACGCCGGATCCCGTCGGTGGAACGTCTCGTCGGCGGGGGCTCGGAGGAGGTCCTCGCCGCCTATGGGCGCACGGCTTTCACCGCGGCGGTGCGGGCCGTCCTCGCCGAGATCCGGGCGGAGGGCGGTACGGTGCCGGATGCGGCGGCGATTCGTGAGGCGGCGGCCCGGAACCTCGCTTCCGAGCGGCGCCCGTCCCTGCGGCCGGTGTTCAACCTCACCGGCACGGTGCTGCACACCAATCTCGGCCGGGCCCTCCTGCCGCGCTCGGCCGCCGAGGCGGTGGCCGCCGTGATGGTCCAGGCCAGCAACCTCGAATTCGATCTCGCCACCGGCGCACGGGGCGAACGCGACGACCATGTCGAGGGCCTGATCTGCCGCCTGACCGGGGCCGAGGCGGCGGTGGTCGTCAACAACAACGCCGCCGCGGTCCTGCTGGTGCTGAACGCCCTCGCCATGCGCAGGGAGGTGGTGGTCTCGCGCGGCGAGTTGGTGGAGATCGGCGGCTCGTTCCGGGTCCCCGATGTGATGGCCCGCGCCGGCTGCCGGCTGCGCGAGGTCGGCACCACCAACCGCACGCATCTGCGCGACTTCGCCGAGGCGCTCGGGCCGCGCACCGGCCTCGTCATGAAGGTGCATCCGAGCAATTACGCGATCACCGGCTTCACCGCCGAGGCGGATCCGATCGCGCTCCACGCGCTCTGCCGGGAGCACGGCGTGCCCCTGGCGGAGGATCTGGGCAGCGGCAGCCTGGTCGACCTTTCCGCCTACGGCCTGCCGCCCGAGCCCACCGTGCGGGCGGTCCTGGCGCGGGCGGACGTGGTGACCTTCAGCGGCGACAAGCTGCTCGGCGCCGTCCAGTGCGGGATCGTGGCCGGACGCAGGGACCTGATCGCCCGGGTGCGCAAGAACCCGCTCAAGCGGGCCCTGCGGGTGGACAAGATGACCTACGCGGCCCTGGAGGCGGTGCTGCGCCTCTATCTCCACCCCGAGCGGCTGACCGAGGAATTGCCGACCCTGCGCCTGCTGACCCGCCCGCGCGCGGCGATCGACGCGCAGGCCCGGGCCATCGCCCCCGCGGTCGCGGACCTTGTGTCCGGCTGGGCCACGGTGGCGGTCGGGGATTGCATCAGCCAGATCGGCTCCGGCGCCCTGCCGGTGGAGACCCTGCCGAGCGCCGCCCTGGTCCTGGCGCCGGAGGGCGAGGGCGGGCGCCGCGGCGCCGGGGGCCGCTGCAGGCGGCTGGCCAAGCGCCTGCGCGGATTGCCGGTACCGGTGATCGGCCGCATCAGCGCCGACACGCTGGTGCTCGACTTGCGTACGCTGGAGGACGAAGCCGGGTTTCTGGACAGCCTATCGAACTTGTCATCCCCAGGTGTCGCAACGCCGGACCGACGGGGTTGTTGAGAAAGGGCTGGTCAAGCAGGAGCTTGCGCGTGTGGCGAGCATGTTATGCTAGGATGACCAACCCGCGGTCGCGGTGCGAGACAGGCGGCACTCGGACCGCGATGGGCGAGACACATGTCGTATTCAGTGGACACGATCGAGACGGAGCAGGCGATGGATCCGCTGCTCCTCGATAACCAGCTTTGCTACGCACTCTACGCGGCCGCGCACCGGATGACGAAGTCTTACCGGCCGCTGCTGGAGCGGCTCGGCCTGACCTATCCGCAATATCTCGTCCTGCTGGTGCTGTGGGAGCAGGACGGCGTGACCGTCTCGGAGATCGGCCGGCGGCTGCGGCTCGATTCCGGCACGCTCACGCCGGTGCTCAAGCGCCTGGAAAGCGCGGGCTTCCTGGTCCGGACCCGGCGCCAATCCGACGAGCGCGAGGTCGAGATCGCGCTCACCCCGCAGGGCGCGGCCCTGCGGGCGGAGGCGGTCACGGTGCGCGAGAGCGTGATGTGCCAGCTGGAACTCAGCGAGCCGGAGATCCGGGCCCTGCGCAAGGATCTCGGGACCCTGATCGAGCGGCTGAGCGCGAACGGCAACGACTGACGGACCTCACCGCCGCAGGCGGTTGCCCAGGACGAAGCCGTAGAGCCCCATCAGGATGATCCCAACCGCGCCTTCCAGGCCGACCAGCAGGTTGGTGACCCGCCCGGTCGGCTTGAGGCCGATCTCCGGCGGGTTGGCGGTCATCATGTTGAGGGCGCTGTAGCTCATCAGGTCGATCGGGTTGTAGGTCGGCCCCGCCTCGGGCCCCTCCACCACGAACAGGCCGCCGGTGAGCCCGTAGAGGCCGGCGAAGACGAGGATCAGCAGCGCGAAGGCGCGGGCGATGCGCGACAGGCTCTCGCCGTAATCGCACAGCCATTCGACGAAGCGGTCGGCGGTCCAGCGGTAGCCGTGGCGCAGGATCCCGGCCCAGTCCCGCTCCGCCCAGGCGGCGCGCGCCTGGTGCCCGGCATGGAAGCGGCCCATCCGGCGGCCGCGCTTATACGCCCAGCTCGCCGCATCGTGGCTGCCGATGCTCTTCCAGTTCTGCTCCAGGGCGAGGTAGCTCGCCTGCGCCAGCTCATAGGCGCCGGTCACCTCCTCGCCCACGGCGCCGCCGAGCTGCTCGACGCTCATCCGGGTGCCGTTGAGCCAGGCGCCGGCGAAGCGGGCGTGCCGCAGCCGACAGGTGGCGAGGTTGAGCCGCACGAGATCGGTATCCGACAGGTCGGCGCCGGACAGGTCGGCGCCGTCGAGCTTCGCCCCGGTGAACTTGGCGCCGCGCAGGCGCGAGCCGGCCAGCGAGGCCTTGGTCAGGCTGGCGCCCTCGAAATCGGCATGGGTCAGGTTGGCGTCGGCGAGCTTGGCCTCGTCGAGCCGCGCATCCCGGAACACGGTGTCGTCTGCGTCGGCGCCGGAGAAATCCGCCCCCCAGAGGTCGGCCTCCGCGAAGCTCGCCCCGTCCAAGAGCGCCCCCGACAGATCCGCAAAGCGCATCGCCGCCTGGCCGAAGCGGGCATCCTCCAGCATGGCGGAGGCGAACTTGACCTGCCCCGCCACGATGCCGGTGAAATCCGCCCCCGACATGTCCGCCTCGGACAGGTCGGTCTCCTCGAGGATCGCCCCGACGAAGCGGGTCGAGCGCCCGACCGCCCCGGTGAGGCTCGCCCGGCGCAGGTTGGCCCCGGATAGGTCGGCCTCCTCTATGCGGGCGCGCGACAGGTCGGCTTCGGCGAGCGGCAGGCCGCCCGATTCCGCGTCGGCCGGCGCGGTCCCGCCGGCGGCGAGCGCGGTGCCGCTCGCATCGACATGCGCGAGGTCGAGACCCGGTTCGCGGACGGGCGTGCCGGCCGCGATCAGGTCCAGGAGCCCGCGCAGGCGCGGCTCCACGTCTCGGGGCGTGACCTGATCCATCCGGGCTCTTTGCCGGAGAGAGCGGCGCCGCGCCAGATCCCCCGGCTCAGGTCGCGGCCATCACCCGCACGGTGATCGCCTTGGCGGCGGGGGTCTTGGACTGCTCGTCATGGTGCCAGAGCGGCAGCAGGACGTTCAGCTCCGGGTAGTAGCCGCCGCAATTTCCCGGCGGGATGTCGTAGGCGATCACCCGCAGGCCGCCGACGCGCCGCGCGATCTGATCGCCGGCCACCGCCTCGACATCGACGGAGCCGCCATCCTTGAGCCCGAGCCGGGCGATGTCGGCCCGGTTCATGAACAGGATGTCCCGGGTGCCCTTCACGCCCCGGAAGCGGTCGTCGTAGCCGTAGACCGTGGTGTTGAACTGGTCGTTCGAGCGCAGCGTGATCAGGTCGAGCACGTCCGGGCCGCGCGCCGGCAGGTCGGGATCGGCCTCGAGCCCTTCCGGCACCGCGAAATTCGCCTTGCCGGTGTCGGTCTCCCATTTTCGGTCGCGGGCGCCGAGCGGCTTGGTGATCCCGCCGGGGCGGAACATCTGGCCGTTCAGGTCGTGGAACACCTTCGGGTAGGTCGCCTCGATCGCGTCGCGCACCCGGGCGTAATCGGCCACCCAGGCATCCCAGTCGATCCGCGGATTCGGGGGCACCGACGCCTTGGCGATCTCGGCCACGATCCAGGGCTCGGAGCGGACATCGGGGCCGACCGGATCGGACACGCCCCGGGAGCCGTGGAAGCGCGCGGTGGAATCCTCCATCGAGACCGCCTGCGGACCGCTGGCCTGCTGGTCGATCTCGATCCGGCCGAGGCAGGGCAGGATGTAGGCGACGGTCCCGTTGACCAGGTGCGAGCGGTTGAGCTTGGTCGAGATCTGCACGGTCAGGCGCTGCCGCCGCCAGGCCGGCTCCATGCGCCCGGTATCGGGAACCGCGCGCAGGAAGTTGCCGCCGAGGCTGACGAAGGCCCGGACGCTGCCGTCGAGGATGCCCTCGCAGGTCTCGACCGTGTTGAGCCCCTTCTCCCGCGGCGGCTCGAAATCGTAGAGCTCCTTCAGCTTGTCGAGGGGCACCAGCTCCGGCTTCTCGGAGATGCCCACCGTGCGCTGGCCCTGCACATTGGAATGGCCGCGCACCGGGCAGATCCCGGCGCCGGGCTTGCCGATATTGCCGCGCAGCAGCAGGAGGTTGACCAGCATCCGCACCGTCTCGGTGCCCTTGCGGTGCTGGGTCAGCCCCATCCCGTAGATGCCGATCACCGCCTTGGCCCGGGCGTAGGTGCCGGCCGCGGCTTCGAGGGCCGGGCGGGTGAGGCCGGAGCGCCGCTCGATCCCCGCCCAATCCTGGCTGTCGCAGAACGCCACGAAATCCTCGAATCCGTGCGTGTGCTCGGCGATGAAGGCGTGGTCGAGGATGGCGGGCCGACCGGACGCCGTCGCCTCCCGGTCCATGGCGATCAGGACCTTGCACAGGCCGGTGATCGCCGCGAGGTCGCCGCCGGCCTTCACCTGATGGTACTGGGTCGAGATCTTGGTGGCCGAGCGCGTCAGCATCTCCACCGGCGATTGCGGGTTGGTGAAGCGCTCGAGCCCGCGCTCGCGCAGCGGGTTGAAGGTGATGATCTGCGCCCCCCGGCGCCGCGCCTCCTGGAGCGGGTGGAGCATCCGGGGCGCGTTCGAGCCGACATTCTGGCCGAAGAAGAAGATCAGGTCGGTGGACTCGAAATCCTCCAGCAGGACCGTGCCGACCGGCGCGCCGATCGACTGCGGCAGCGCCACCGAGGTCGGCTCGTGGCACATGTTCGAGGAGTCCGGCAGGTTGTTGTTGCCGTAGAGGCGCGCCAGCAGCGCCCACATGTAGCTGGTCTCGAGGGACGCCCGGCCGGAGGCGTAGAACACCACCGATTTCGGATCCTCGGCGCGCAGCGCCTGCAATTCCCGCCCGATCTCCGCGAAGGCCTCACCCCAGGAGACCGGCCGGTACCGGTCGGTCTCGGGATCGTAGCGCATCGGATGCGTCAGGCGGCCCTGCTCCTCCAGCGCGTAGTCGCTCCAGCCGAGCAGCTCGGTGACGGTGTGGGCGGCGAAGAAGTCCGGGGTCGCCCGCCGGCGGGTCTGTTCCCAGGCGGTCGCCTTGGCGCCGTTCTCGCAATACTCGAAGGCCAGGGGCTTGGCCGGCTTCGCCCAGGCGCAGGACACGCACATGAACCCGTCCGGCTTGTTCTGCTTGAGCAGCATCGCCGAGCCGGTGACCGGAACGCCCTCGCGGGTCAGGATCTCGACCAGGGAGCGGGCCGAGCCCCAGCCGCCGGCCGGGCTGTCATAGGGTTCGATCCGCACGTCACCGGTGTTCTGCTCGCTCATGCCGTCCTCCTCCCGGGACGCGCGCGTCCGGACGGGGATGAACGCACGAAGGGGCGGGTCGGATCACGGGCGCGTCACCGCGGCGCCGATCCGCTTCCGCCCGGGGCGGCGCGGCGCTAGGCTGGGCCGGCGGACGAATCGTCTGAGGAGAAGATTATGGCCAGTGTCGACGTCGAGATGGTAAAGTGTGCCTGTCAGGACTGCGTGTGCGTGGTCCAATTGACCAAGGCTGTATCCCGGGACGGCAAGGCCTATTGCTGTGACGATTGCGCCGACGGTCACAAAGATCACGCCGGCTGCGAGCATGCCGGTTGCGCCTGCCACGGCTGAGCGGTTTCGGACTTGAAAGAACCGCGCGACGGTGTGCCCGCCGCGCGGTGCCCCGGGGGCGACCCGTCAGGAGACGGCCGCGAGCTTGTCGGCCATGGATTGCTCCTTGTCCCGCCGGGTCGAGAAGATCAGCGTGAAGAAGGTCCGCTCGACGCCCAGCTCGGCCAGCCGCGCCTCGCAGCGCTCGGCCAGGGCGCAGACCTCCGACAAGTCGGCCTCGATGTTGGTCCCGTTGGGATGCATCGTGGCGGTCAGGCCGCTCGCCTCGATGATCGCCTTGATCTCGCGCACATAGGGCGAGACCGACGGCCCGACGCCCATCGGCACGATGCACAGGTCGGCGGATACCTTCATGGTGATGCTTCCCGAGGGGCCCGAACGCGGCGCATGGCCGCCGACGAAAGGGCGGAGGGCTGAAACCGGATGGGTGGGGGCCTGACCGGGCGGGCCGTGCGGCGATGCCGGGGCTCTGTCATCCCGTCATGGGGCGGGCGTGGAGCGGGTGAAGGGAATCGAACCCTCGTATTCAGCTTGGAAGGCTGCTGCTCTACCATTGAGCTACACCCGCGCGGGCGGATCGTTAGCACGCCGCCCGGCGCGTGAGAAGGTGGGAGTTGGGGGCGGGGCCGCTCGAAACGGGGCTGGCCGGGGCCGGCTTCGGCCCGGCCCGCTGTGGGAATAGCGGCGGCCCTGGACTTGATTCGGCGATGCGCAAAGCTGCCATCCCGGCACGCCGGCAATCCTGCGGTTCCGATATCAATGATGGCCGACGCTATAAGTCGTCGCCGGCTAAGAATTGTCGGAGCTTAAGGATATATTTTATCTGCAACGATAAAGCATTGTCCGCGCGCATGGAGCGCAGAGACTGCCGCGACCTGGAAGAATAATGCTCGAGTCCGTGTCCATCAAAGGCAAGCTGATCGCTTGTTTCGCGATCATGCTCGCCTTGATCGGCGGCCTGGCGGCCCTGTCCTACCACCAGATCGAAACGATCAATCACGTCGCCACCGACCTGCGCGCCCTGCGTCTCCCGGCGACGCAGGCGCTCGGCGGCATCCAGACCATGACGCTGCGCATCCGGGTCAACGGCAACCGTCTCCTCCTCGCCAAGACACCGCAGCAGCGTGCGGACGCGATGACGTCGATCGACCAGCGGATGGCCGAATTGCAGGGCTACAAGGCGCGCTACACGAGCTTGATGGAAACCGAGGCCAAACGGGCCTTGTTTCGGACCTTCGAGCAGCAATGGGCGGCGTATCTGAACGAGCAGGCGGAGACTTTCGCCAAGGCCGATGCCGGTGACGCCGCCGGCGCGCAGGAGCAGTACAACACGACCATGTCCGACTCGATCCGGGGCATCGTCGCGACCTTGAAATCCCTGGCGGACCTCGAGAACGCAGCCGCCGAGTCGAGCGGCGCGCAGGCGCAGGCCGCCTACGATCAGGCCCGGCAGCAGATGATGCTCTTCCTGGCGGTCGCCGCGATCCTGGCGATCGGGGCGGTCGTGATGCTGGTCCTGGAGATCAGCCGCCCGCTCGGACGCATGACCGCCGCCATGCATCAGCTCGCGTCCGGCGACACGGAGACGGCCATCCCCGCCTTCGGCCGGCGCGACGAGGTCGGCGCGATGGCCGGCGCTGTCCAGATCTTCAAGGAGAGCATGATCCGCGCCCGCAGCCTCGAACAGGAGACTGCGCAGGCCCGATTGGCCGCGGAGGAGCAGCGCAAGCTCGGCATGCGCGAGATGGCCGACAGCTTCGAGGCCGCAATCGGCGGCATCATCGGCCAGGTCTCGGCCTCGGCCTCCGAGCTCCAGGCCACCGCGCAGACGATGACCGTCACGGCCACCCGGACCGCCAGCCGATCGACGACGGTGGCGGTCGCGGCCGAGGCGGCGGCGGTCAACGTCAACACCGTGGCGGCCGCAGCCGAGGAGCTCGGCTCCTCGGTCCAGGAGATCGGCCGGCAGGTCGACGGCTCGGCGCAGCTCGCCCGGCTGGCGGTGTCGGAGACCGACCAGACCGGCGCGCTGGTCGAGGAGCTGAGCACGGTGGTTTCGCGGATCGGCGACGTGGTCGGGCTGATCTCGAACATCGCCGGGCAGACCAACCTGCTGGCGCTCAACGCGACCATCGAGGCGGCCCGCGCGGGCGCGGCCGGCAAGGGCTTTGCGGTGGTGGCGTCCGAGGTGAAGGCGCTCGCCGAGCAGACCGCGAAGGCCACGCAGGACATCTCGGGGCAGATCACGCAGGTCCGGGGCACGACCGGTCAGGCGGTGACGGCGATCGGCGGCATCACGGCGCGGATCCAGGAGATCAGCGGCGTGGCGACCTCGATCGCGTCGGCCGTGGAGCAGCAGGGCGCGGCGACGCAGGAGATCGTGCGCAATGTCGGGCAGGCCGCGACCGGCACCGCCGAGGTGACCACGAACATCGCCGGCGTGGCCGGGGCGGCCGACGAGACCGGGGCGGCGGCCTCCCAGGTGCTGAGCGCCGCCTCTGCCCTGTCGCGCCAGTCCGAGCACCTCGCGGTCGAGGTCCGGCACTTCCTGGAGACCGTCCGGGCCGCGTGAGGATGCGGCCCCCGCTGGCCTCCGGCGGCCCGGTCAGGCCAGGCCCAGAGCGGCCCGCGCCTCGGCCGGGTTCGCCACCCGGCGGCCGTGGCGGCGCACCGCCTCGGCCGCGAGGGTGACCAGCTCGGCATTGCTCGCCGCCAGCCTGTCCTTGGTCACCCGGATGTTGTCCTCCAGCCCGGTGCGGACCGCGTCGGCGCCGCGGGCGAGCGCCCACTCCATCACGACCGCCTGGTTGCGGCCGATCCCGGCGGCGGTCCAGGTCGCCCCGGGCAGGATCCGCCGCGTCTCGGCGAGCAGGATGTCGAGCAGATGCTCCTCGGCCGGCATCGCGTTCTGGACGCCCATCACGAACTGCACGTGCGGGCGCGCATCGATGAGGCCCGCCTCGACCAGCCGCTTGGCGCCATGCAGGTGCGACAGGTCGAAGATCTCGATCTCCGGCCGGATCCCGAACTGCTTCATCTGGCCGGCGAGGTCGGTGACCAGGCTGGCGCTGTTCTCGTACACGATGGTCGGAAAGTTCACCGAGCCGGTGGACAGCGAGGCCATGTCCGGCCGGTGCTTGAGCGAGAGGCCCCGGGCGGCCGGATCGCGCCCGCGGCCGCCGGTGGAGAATTGCACGATCATCCCGGGGCAGTGCTTGCGCAGCCCCTCCTGCACGGCGGCGAACTTGTCGGGATCGGAGGAGGGCGACTCGTCGTCGTTGCGCACGTGGATATGGGCCAGCGTCGCGCCGGCCTCGAAGGCCTGCCGCGTCGACTCGATCTGCTCGGCCACGGTGACCGGCACGGCCGGGTTGTCCGTCTTGCGCGGCACCGAGCCGGTGATCGCCACCGCGATCACCACGGGCGCGTCGCTTGGGGATCCTGCCATCGCGTCTTCTCCCTGATCGTTCGTCTGCTTCGCGTGCGGGATAGCCCCGCCCGCGGGGAAACTGAACCGCTCCGGCGCGCCGGGCGGCCTTCGGCACGGGACATCTCGAGGCCGGTGACAGGGCGAATGCAGAGGCGTGTTTGACGCTCACCCAACGCACGGCCACAACGGGGCGAACCAACCCGCGCCCTCATCCTGAGGTGCCGCAGCGTAGCGGAGGCCTCGAAGGAGGCCTCCAGCCTGCCGCGCGATCCCTGGAGGGCTCCTTCGAGGCTCGCTTCGCGAGCACCTCAGGATGAGGGTTTGGGTGGGAGCAGGCGAGCGAAGGTCTCGGCGCATCGAGGCTCGAGGCCGGCCGCACGGGGCGGCGGGGAACGCGATGAACGACACGATCCTGGTCCTCAACGGACCGAACCTGAACCTGCTCGGCAAGCGGCAGCCGGAGATCTACGGGCGCGAGACCCTGGCCGATGTCGAGGCCCTGTGCCGAGAGACCGCCGCCGGCTTCGGGCTCGCTGTGGATTTCCGCCAGAGCAATGCCGAGCACGCGCTGATCGACGCGATCCACGATTTCCGGGTCGGGTCCGCCGGCATCGTGATCAATGCCGGGGCCTATACCCACACCTCGGTGGCGATCCTCGACGCGCTCAACACCTGCGAGGTGCCGGTGATCGAGTGCCACATCTCGAACGTCCACCGGCGCGAGGCCTTCCGGCACCATTCCTACATCTCGCTCGCCGCGACCGCGGTGCTGGCGGGCTTCGGAACGCACGGCTACGCGCTCGCGATCCGGCATCTGGCGCAGCTGCGAGCCAGGGCCGGCGCGGCTTGAGCGGCGGATAGCGGCCGCTTCAGGGTTGACGCTGGCAGAGACAGGGCGGAGGAGACCGGTCAGGCCTTCCCTATCCTCGCGCTCTTCAACCGGTCCCCGGCGGAGAGTGCCCCCAGCGGAGCGCGCACGCCGCATGACCACGTCCTTCCTGCCCATCGACCGGACGCTGATCGCCCGCGAGGCGGCCAAGATGTTCCTCGAGATCCAGGCCGTCCATTTCTACAAGGACGAGCCGTTCAAGTTCACCTCGGGCTGGGCCAGCCCGGTCTATATCGATTGCCGCAAGATCATCTCGTTCCCGCGCCTGCGCGCGACGCTGATGGATTTCGCGACCGCCACGATCGTGCGCGAGATCGGCTACGAGTCGCTCACCCATATCGCGGGCGGCGAGACCGCCGGCATCCCGTTCGCCGCCTGGATCGCCGACCGGCTGATGCTGCCGATGCAGTATGTGCGCAAGAAGCCGAAGGGTTTCGGCCGCAACGCCCAGATCGAGGGCGAGGTGGTCGAGGGCGCCCGGACCCTGCTGGTCGAGGATCTCGCCACCGACGGGCGCAGCAAGGTCAATTTCTGCCAGGCCCTGCGCGATGCCGGCGCCCAGGTCGATCACTGCTTCGTGCTGTTCTACTACGACATCTTCCCCGGCAGCGCCGCGCTGATGCAGGAGACCGGGATCAAGCTGCACTACCTCACGACCTGGTGGGACGTGCTGGCGGTCGCCAAGGAGATGGGCACCTTCGATCCGAAGACGCTGGCCGAGGTCGAGAGCTTCCTCAACGGGCCGGCGGAATGGTCGGCGGCCCATGGCGGCATCTCCTCCTTCGGTCAGGGCTGAGGAGCCGCAAGCGATGAGCGTCGCCGACCTGTTCCCCGCCGCGCAGCCGCCGGCCGCGACGTCCGCCGACCGGATCACCCTCCGCCGGCCGGACGACTGGCACATCCACCTGCGCGACGGCGCGATGCTGAAGGCGGTGCTGCCCTACACGGCCGCGCAGTTCGCCCGGGGCATCATCATGCCGAACCTGGTCCCGCCGGTGACCACGGTGGCGGCCGCGCGCGCCTATCGCGAGCGGATCCTGGCGGCCCTGCCCGAGGGGCTCGACTTCACCCCGCTGATGACCTGCTACCTGCGGGACGACACCGACCCGGACGAGATCGAGCGCGGCTTTGCCGAGAAGGTCTGGATCGCGGCCAAGCTCTACCCGGCCGGCGCGACCACGAACTCCCATGCCGGCGTCACCGACCTGATCGGGCTCGCACCCGTCCTGGAGCGGATGGAGCGGATCGGCATGCCGCTCCTGATCCACGGCGAGGCCACCGACCCGGAGATCGACATCTTCGACCGCGAGGCCGCCTTCATGGAGGGCAGCCTGATCCCGCTGCTCGCCCGGCACCAGGGCCTGAAGGTCACGGTCGAGCACGCCACCACGGCCGAGATCCTCGATGTGGTGCGGGCCAACCGGACCCGCGTGGCGGCGACGATCACGCCCCACCACCTCGTCATCAACCGCACCCACATCTTCCAGGGCGGCCTGCGCCCGCATCTCTACTGCCTGCCCGTGGCCAAGCGCGAGCGCCACCGCCTGGCCCTGCGGGCGGCCGCGACCTCGGGCGAGGCCTGCTTCTTCCTCGGCACCGACACCGCCCCGCATGTCCGCGGCGCCAAGGAGGCGTCCTGCGGCTGCGCCGGCGTGTTCTGCGGCCCGACCGCCCTGCAGACCTACGTGCAGGTGTTCGACGAGGAAGGCGCGCTCGACCGGTTCGAGGCCTTCGCGTCGCTGAACGGCGCGCGCTTCCACGGGTTGGAGCCCAACGCGGCGACCGTCACCCTCGAGCGCCGCGAGAGCCGCGTGATCGAGGCGGTGACCGTCGAAGACACCGCCGTGGTGGTGTTCCGGGGGGATGAGACGCTGCCCTGGGCGGTGGTCGCGTAGGCGCGGGAACGGGCCGCGTTCACGACGCGACCTCGCATCGGGGCTCTCGCGGTGACCGGTGTCGAACACGAGGCTATGGCGTTGACCGCCCTCAGGGCAATCGGCTCTGTTTCGGAGACGCGGCCAGGCCGAGAAAGACGAGGATCGCTCGGTTGAGCCGCAGCATGTCCTCGTCGTCGAGGCGCCCGATCAGGCCGCCCATCTTGCTTTTCGGGACGGTCGTAATCTTGTCGACCATCAGGCGTGAAGGCGTGCGCAACCCGTTTCGCTCGGACGGCAGGATCGGAATCCGGAAGAGTGGCGCCTCCTGCTCGTTCGACGTGAAGGCGCAGATCGTGATGGAATCCGTCGCGTCGAAGCTATCGTCTTGGAGGATGACGGTCGGGCGCGGTTTTCCGGCATAGGTCCTTCCGCCGGAAACGGTCCAGATTTCCCCGCGTCTCATTCCTCATCCAGGGCGGACACGGCATCGATGAAGGCCTGATCCTCGGCCTCGCCCGCCGTGTTGGCGACAGCGAGCGATTGGCGGTGCGCCTCGGCCTTGAACGCAGCTGTCCTGACGTCGGGAACCCAGATCTGAATGGGTCTCAGACCCTGGGCACGGAAGCGCGCACGATAATTGCGAACCTTCAGGCGCAGTGATGGAGAGTTTGGCAGACTCGGCATGAATCGCACGCTCCGCTCGGGTGACATGTAACCTACGCGCAGACAGACGATTTTCCAACGCGCAGACTTTCTATAAGCCGACTACCAATCTGGAGACCCGACCATGCAGGATGAGCGACAGGACGGCATCACGGCGCTCGGCGCCGTCGATCTCGCGGCCGCCATCCGCGGCCGGATCGTTTCCTGCGTGGATGTCATGCGCGCCTATCTGGAGCGGATCCACCGGCTCAATCCGCAGGTCAACGCCATCGTCGGGCTTCAGGACGATGCGGCGCTCCTGCAGGAGGCGGAGGCGCGGGATGCCGCGCTCGCCCGCGGCGAGGCTGTTGGGCCGCTGCACGGGTTTCCGCTCGCCGTGAAGGATCTCGATGCGGTGCGGGGGCTGCCGTTCACGCAAGGGTCGCCGATCTTCGCCGACCGGATCGCGCAAAATGACACGATCATGGTCGCCCGGCTGCGCGCGGCCGGGGCGGTCTTTATCGGCAAGACCAACATCCCCGAATTCGGGCTCGGCTCGCACAGCTTCAATCCGGTCTACGGCGCCACCGGAAACGCCTACGATCCGGAGAAGAGTGCGGGCGGGTCGAGCGGCGGCGCCGCGGTGGCGGTCGCCCTGAAGCTGCAGCCGGTGGCCGATGGCAGCGATTTCGGCGGTTCCCTGCGCAACCCGCCGGCCTTCAACAATTGCTACGGCCTGCGCCCGAGCTGGGGGCGGATCCCGGTCGAGACCAAGGACGTGTTCACCCCCGGCCTGTCCGTGCTCGGCGCCGTCGGGCGCAGCCCGGCCGATATCGGCCTGATGCTGTCGGTGCAGGCGGGCTACGATCCGCGCTGCCCGAACACGATCCGCCAGGACCCCTCGGCCTTCGCGAGCCCGCTGGCCCGGGATTTCCGCGGGACGCGGATCGCCTGGCTCGGGGATTTCGACGGGCAGATCCCGTTCGATCCCGGCGTGCTCGACCTCGGCCGCGCCGCGCTGGCGACCTTCACGGAGATTGGCTGCGTGGTCGAGGAGGCCGCGCCCCGGTTCGACATGGAGCAGCTCTGGCGCGACTTCATTACCCTGCGGGCCCTGATGGTCGCGCCGGTGCTCCGGCCGCTCTACGACGTGCCCGCCCACCGGGCGCAGATGAAGCCCGAGGCGATCTGGGAGGCCGAGCGCGGTCTCGAACTCACGATCGACCGGCTCACCGCCGCCCTGGAGGGGCGCACCCGCTGGTACGAGACCGTGCGCCGGTTCATGGAGCGCTACGATTTCCTGGTCATGCCGAGCGCGCAGGTCTTCCCCTTCGACAAGAACCTGCGCTGGCCCCGCGAGGTCGGCGGCCGGCCGATGGACACCTACCACCGGTGGATGCAGACCGTGGTCCCGGTGACCATGTCCGGCCTGCCGGCCCTCGATATCCCGGCGGGCTTCGGCGAGGCCGGGCTGCCGACCGGTATCCAGATCGTTGCCCGCAATCACGGCGAACTCGCCTGCCTCCAGCTCGGCGCGGCCTACGACGCGGCGAGCAACTGGGTCCGCCGCTGCCCGCCGCCCCTGCACTGAGCGCGCGTCCGATCCTCGGCTTTCGCGTTGACCGGTTCCCGGGTCTCCGGTATGAGGCCCAACACTTCACGTGCGACTGGACTGAATCCGATCCTGGATTTGTCGATCGCCGCGAGGCAGGCTCGGATATCCGATGAACGCGGTTCTTATTGTAGCGGAAGCGTCACCGACGGGGCGGCCCTAATTCAGGGCTGCAATCCGAGCGGTGGCGCATGCAGGGTCCCTCGGGGCCCTTTTTTATTGCCCGCTGCCCGGTGATGCATCACGGCCAACGAGATCCAGGCGTTCGAGATACCGACGAACACAGTGCTTTCGGGCGAGGCGGATGCCGCCTCGCGTGACGAAGGTGCAGGACGAAAGGAACCGGTCCGTCCGGCGGCGCACGACCGCCGCTGACGATCCGGGGAGCGGAGGAGGAGAGCATGGGCGGCGAGGTCATGACCGGGGCCGAGATGGTCATCCGGGCATTCCGGGATCAGGGCGTGGACACGCTGTTCGGTTATCCGGGCGGTGCCGTACTTCCGATCTACGACGCTCTGTTCCACCAGGACGCGGTGAAGCACGTGCTCGTCCGGCATGAGCAGGGCGCCGTCCACGCGGCCGAGGGCTATGCGCGCTCGTCCGGCAAGGTCGGCTGCGTGCTGGTCACGTCGGGCCCCGGCGCCACCAACATCGTCACCGGCCTGACCGACGCGCTGCTCGACTCGATCCCGCTCGTCTGCATCACCGGGCAGGTTCCGACGCATCTCATCGGCACCGACGCGTTCCAGGAATGCGACACGGTCGGCATCACGCGCCACTGCACGAAGCACAATTACCTGGTCAAATCGATCGAGGATCTGCCGCGGATCCTGCACGAGGCGTTCTACGTCGCCGCCAATGGCCGGCCCGGCCCGGTCGTGGTCGACCTGCCCAAGGACATCCAGTTCGCCTCCGGCCTCTACGAGCGCCCGGAGATCTCGAGCCACAAGACCTACCGCCCAGCGGTCAAGGGCGACGGCGACCGGATCCGCGCGGCGGTGGAGCTGATGGCGACCGCGCGTCGTCCCGTCTTCTACACCGGCGGCGGCGTGATCAATTCGGGTCCGGAGGCCTCCCGGCTCCTGCGCGAGCTCGTCGCCGAGACCGGCTTCCCGGTCACCTCGACCCTGATGGGGCTCGGCGCCTATCCGGGCACGGACCCGAAGTTCCTGGGCATGCTCGGCATGCACGGGACCTACGAGGCCAACCTCGCGATGCACGAGTGCGACGTGATGATCTGCGTCGGCGCCCGGTTCGACGACCGGATCACCGGCCGGCTCGACGCGTTCTCGCCGTTCTCGAAGAAGATCCACATCGACGTCGACGCCTCCTCGATCAACAAGGTGGTCAAGGTCGATGTCGGGATCGTGGGCGATTGCGCCTCGGTGCTGGCCGACATGCTGGAGGCCTGGCGTGCCCTGCCGTCGCGGCCCGAGACATCCAACCTCGATCCGTGGTTCCAGAAGATCGGCGCCTGGAAGGCCCGCGACTGCCTCGCCTACTGGCCGTCGGGGACGATCATCAAGCCGCAATACGCCGTGCAGCGCCTCTACGAGGCCTGCAAGGACCGCGAGACCTACATCACCACGGAGGTCGGCCAGCATCAGATGTGGGCGGCCCAGTACTTCAAGTACGACGAGCCGAACCGCTGGATGACGTCGGGCGGCCTCGGCACGATGGGCTACGGCCTGCCGGCGGCGATCGGCACCCAGCTCGCCCACCCGAAGGGGCTGGTGATCGACATCGCCGGCGAGGCCTCGATCCTGATGAACATGCAGGAGCTCTCGACGGCGGTTCAGTACCGGCTGCCGGTCAAGGTGTTCATCCTGAACAACGAGTACATGGGCATGGTCCGGCAGTGGCAGGAGCTGCTGCACGGCTCGCGCTACTCCCAGAGCTACTCCGAGAGCCTGCCGGACTTCGTCAAGCTGGCGGAGGCCTACGGCGCCAAGGGCATGCGCTGCGAGAAGCCGGGCGACCTCGATGGCGCCATCGCGGAGATGCTGGCCTATGACGGGCCGGTCCTGTTCGACTGCATCGTCGACAAGACCGAGAACTGCTTCCCGATGATCCCCTCAGGCAAGGCGCATAACGAGATGCTCCTGTCCGATTACCTCGGCGAGACCGGCGTCGAGCTCGGCGACGTGATCTCCGAGGAAGGCAAGATGCTGGTGTGACGGGTTTGGCGGCGGCCCTTTTCGGGGTCGCCGCCTGCCGTATGGGCGGCGTGCGGACGCCGATGAGCACGGACTGGACGACGAGGACGAAGCCGGCATGAACGCGATGAACACCCACTATCCCGACGCCGTGCGCGTCGAGCCGGTGAACCGGCACACGCTCGCCGTGATCGTCGACAACGAGCCCGGCGTGCTCGCCCGCATCTCCGGCATGTTCTCCGGCCGCGGCTACAACATCGAGAGCCTGACCGTCTCCGAGACCGAGGAGGCGCGCCACATCTCGCGGATCACCATCGTGACCGCCGGCACCAACGCCGTGATCGAGCAGATCAAGGCGCAGCTCGACCGGCTCGTGCCGGTCCACCGGGTCGTGGACCTGACCCTCCAGGGCAACGCGCTGGAGCGCGAGATCTGCCTCGTGAAGGTCAAGGGCGAGGGCGAGCACCGCAGCGAGGCGCTGCGGCTCGCGGCCGCCTTCGGCGCCAAGACGCTGGACGCCACGCTCAATTCCTTCGTGTTCGAACTCACCGGCGCCACCGAGGAGATCGACCGGTTCGTGCGGCTGATGAGCGTGATCGGCCTGGTAGAGATCTGCCGCACCGGCATCAGCGCCATGGGGCGTGGGTCGGAGCCGCTGTAGGAAGCGCCGGCCCGGATCTGCTATGTTCCGTCGTCCTCGCGGGAGGCGGAGCGATGGAAGCCAAGGTCATACGCTGGGGTGAAGATCTCGCCGTGCGGCTGAGCAGCGCGGAAGCCGAGGAACTCGGCATCCGCGAGGGCGAGACCGTCGAGATTGTGTCGAAGACCCCGCCACCGGCGGAGCCCCGGCAATGGCACGGTCGCCGTTATGTCGACGGCCTGCCTGTCTATACGATGGGAGAGATGATCGCCGAGGCACGGCGCTTGGGACCTGAGGCGGAGCCCGAGACTGTCGATTGGGGCCCCGACCGCGGTTCCGAGATCATCGATGACGCCAACGACCCGTACTGATTGGCAACCGCATCCGGGCGAATTGCTTCTGATCGATCTGGAACCGGTCCGCGGCACGGAGCAGAACGGCATACGGCCGGCACTCGTCGTCTCGGATCCGGACATGAATCATCTGACGCGCCGGGTCATCATCTGCCCGATCACGCGCAATCCGCACCCGTGGCCGACGAAGGTGTTCCTGCCTGCTGGCCTCGCTGTAAAGGGAGCCGTGCTGGTCGACCAAGTCCGATCGATCGACCGGGCTGATCGGATCCTGAGGAGCCTCGGGTCGGCACCGGACGAAGTCGTCGCCGAAGTGCGCGGCAAGCTGCGAACGCTTCTCGGGCTGACCTTCGTTAGGTCAGATGATCTTTCTTCAGCATCAACGGTAAAACCCGAATGACAACCCGCACCCTCTACTACGCCCCCGGCGCCTGCTCGCTGGCCGCCCACATCATCCTGGAGGAATCCGGGCTGCCGTTCGAGGGCGTCAAGCTGAACCTCGCGGCGGGGGACCAGCGCGCTCCGGAATACCTCGCGATCAACGAGCGCGGCCGGGTGCCGGCCCTGGTCGAGGACGGCTGGGTGCTGACCGAATGCGCCGCGATCCTGCGTCACGTCGCCCGCTCCGTACCCGAGAAGGGCTTTTGGCCGACCGACCTGCGCGAGCAGGCCCGGGCCGACGAGTGGCTCGGCTGGCTCGCCGCCAACCACCATGTCGCCTACGCGCATGTCCGCCGGCCGGAGCGCTACACCGCCGACGAGGAGGCGTTTCCCGGCATCCGCGACAAGGCCGCCGATACCTACGGCGATCTCTGCACCATGACCGAGGTCCACCTCTCGAATGGCGGCTGGGCCGTGGGGGACCGGTACGGCGTGGTCGACGCCTACCTGATGGTCTTCTGGGTCTGGGCCTCCGGCGCGTCGCTCCGGTTCGACATGCCCGCGCGCTTCCCGGCCTGGCACGCCCATGCCCGCAGGGTCGCCGAGCGGCCGGCGGTGCGGGCGGTGTTCGCCCGCGAAGGGCTGGCCCTGCCGGCCTGAATCCGGCCCCGCCGGGCCCCTTGCGGCGCCCGGCGAATCGCTCTATCGAGCGTACCGTACGGTACGGTACTGGAAACGATGCGGTCGAGCCTCGCAGAGCGGCAGGAGACGGTGGAGGCGGGCGCCAAGGCGCCGGCGACCCCGTCCGTGCGCCAGCAGGCGGTGCTCGACGCCGTGCTCGCCCTCATGGTCGAGGACGGGGACCAGCTCACCATGGACGCCGTGGCGCGCCGGGCGAGCTGCTCCAAGGAGACCTTGTACAAGTGGTTCGGCGACCGCGACGGGCTGCTCACCGCGACGGTGCGGTGGCAGGCATCCCGGGTCCATGCCGGAGGCGCGGCCGTGCAGGCCCTCGACGGGGCGACCCTGCGGGAGCATCTTCAGGACTTCGCGGTCTCGTGGCTGACGGTGATCACCAGCCGCACCTCGGTGGCGCTGAACCGGATCGCCGTGGCCCATGCCGGCTCGCGCAAGAGCAATCTCGGCGGCATCGTGCTGGCGAACGGCCGCTTCGCCATCGGCGAGCGGGTGAAGCCGGTGCTGGAGGCCGGGCGCGATGCCGGGCTGCTCGCCTTCGCGGACAGCGAGGCGGCGTTCCGGACCTTCTTCGGCCTCGTCGGCCGCGATATTCAGATCCGATTACTGCTCGGCGAGGCGCTCGACCTCGGCGAGGATGAGATCCGGCGCGACGCGGACCGCGCCGTGGAGCAGTTCCTGGCCCTGTACGGCCGGGCGAAGGCCTAACCCAACCCGAAACCAACACCGAAGAGGAAACCGACATGCGGGTGTATTACGATCGCGACGCCGACCTGAACCTGATCAAGGGCAAGAAGGTCGCCATCGTCGGCTACGGCAGCCAGGGCCACGCCCACGCGCTCAACCTGCGCGATTCCGGTGTGAAGGACATCGTCATCGCCCTGCGCGAGGGCTCCGCCACCGCCAAGAAGGCGGAGCACGAGGGCTTCAAGGTCCTGTCGGTGGCCGAGGCCGCCAAGTGGGCCGACGTGGTGATGATGCTCACCCCGGACGAGCTGCAGGGCGACATCTACCGCGAGTCCCTCGAGAAGAACATGAAGGAGGGCGCCGCCCTCCTGTTCGCCCACGGCCTCAACGTCCACTTCAACCTGATCGAGCCGCGCAAGGACCTCGACGTCCTGATGGTCGCCCCGAAGGGCCCCGGCCACACCGTGCGCTCCGAGTACCTGCGCGGCGGCGGCGTGCCGACCCTGATCGCCATCGCCCAGGACGCCTCCGGCAACGCCCACGATCTCGGCCTGTCCTACGCCTCGGCCAATGGCGGCGGCCGCGCCGGCATCATCGAGACCACCTTCAAGGAAGAGTGCGAGACCGACCTGTTCGGTGAGCAGGCCGTGCTCTGCGGCGGCCTGGTCGAGCTGATCAAGGCCGGCTTCGAGACCCTGGTCGAGGCGGGCTACGCGCCCGAGATGGCCTATTTCGAGTGCCTGCACGAGGTGAAGCTGATCGTCGACCTCATCTACGAGGGCGGCATCGCCAACATGAACTACTCGATCTCCAACACGGCCGAGTACGGCGAGTACGTCACCGGCCCGCGCATCGTCACGCCCGAGACCAAGGCCGAGATGAAGCGCGTGCTCAACGACATCCAGTCGGGCACCTTCACCCGCAACTGGATGCTGGAGAACAAGGTCAACCAGACCTCGTTCAAGGCGACCCGCGCCAAGCTCGCCACCCACCCGATCGAGGAGGTCGGCACCAAGCTCCGCGCCATGATGCCGTGGATCTCCGAGAAGGCGCTGGTCGACAAGACCCGCAACTGATCGTTCGGATCGCGCGGCCGGGCTCTGCCTGGCCGCGCCTGCGCGGGCCGGTCACGCGAAAGCGAGGCCGGCCTTTTCTATTGCCGGTTGCCGAGCGCGGCCATTCCCGGCGATAAACGCCCCAGCGGTCCCGCCTGCATGAGGACCGGAGAGGGTTGGAGAGGACACGCCATGGCATCGCTCTATTCGGACGTCCACCGGGCGCTGCAGACCGAGTTCGGCACCACCAAGCTCGCCGTGCGCCTGGACGAGGACTGGGTCCACGAGAGCATCCGGCCGGACGAGGGCGCCTTCATCGGCTCCCGGGACATGTTCTTCCTGTCCACCGTCGATCCCGACGGCATGCCGACCGTCTCGTACAAGGGCGGACCCCAGGGCTTCGTGAAGGTGCTCGACGAGAACACCCTCGTGTTCCCGGGCTTCGACGGCAACGGCATGTTCTACTCGATGGGCAATATCGAGGGTCAGGCCAAGGTCGGCCTGCTGTTCATCGATTTCGAGACGCCGCACCGGATCCGCGTCCAGGGCCACGCGACGCTGCTGCGCGACGACGCCCTGATGGCCGAGTACACCGAGGCCAAGTACCTGGTGAAGGTCGCGGTGAAGAAGATCTGGGTCAATTGCCCGCGCTACATCCACAAGTACCAGAAGCTCGAGCAGAACAAGTACGTCCCGACCCCCGGGCGTGAGACCCCGCTCGCCTCCTGGAAGCGCCTCGACCTCGCCGGCGACGTGATCAGCGACGCGGACAAGGCCCGGGTCGCCCAGGAGGGCAAGCTCGAGGTGGCCGAGT
Organism: Methylobacterium sp. GXF4; assembly: GCF_000272495.1. Lineage (NCBI taxonomy): Bacteria > Pseudomonadati > Pseudomonadota > Alphaproteobacteria > Hyphomicrobiales > Methylobacteriaceae > Methylobacterium > Methylobacterium sp. GXF4. The sequence continues at coordinate 69,969 of NZ_AKFK01000052.1, forward strand.
ACGAGGCGCTGGTCGCCCGCGGCGAGGCCTGAACGGACGCCCCGCGCACGCTCACCGACCGTGTGGGCGTGCGCCAAGCGGCCCTGGGAAGCGCGACCTCGGGACGGGCGTGTCCCCGGGTTGCCGCGCGATGCGCGAAGCGACGCTGCGGGGCGGTCCGACGAAGTGCGCGATGTCAGCCGGGCTCGCAGAAACCGGGGCCGCTACCCGCCCTTGCGGGCGACGATGAACACCCGCGGGAAGGCCAGCAGCCGCCGGCCGTCGCTGCGCGGCGGGTAGCCGGCGTCGATGGCGGTTTCGTAGGCGGCGAGGAACCCGGCCGTCTGGTCCGGGTCCAGCGGGTCGAGGAACGGGCGCAGCCCGGTGGCCCGGACCCAGGAGACGATGGCGGCGGCATCCGCCATCGGGTGATGATAGGCGGTGCGCCAGACATCCAGGTCGGCGGCGAGCGGCGCCAGCAGGTCGTAATAGCCGGCCGGATCCAGCATCCGCCCGACACGCCCGGCCACGGCCGGATCGCCGATCGCTTCAGCCCAGGGACCGGACGCGGCGGTCTCGCGCATCAGCCGGTGCGAGGGCTCAGCGAGATTGTCGGGCATCTGCACCGCCAGCACGCCGCCGGGCGCCAAAAGCCCGAACAATCGGGGCAGCAGCACCGGATGGTCGGGCAGCCATTGCAGCACGGCGTTGGCGTAGATCAGGTCCGGCGCCCGCTCCGGTGTCCAGGTCGCGGCGTCGGCCAGCGCGAAGGCGAGGCCCGGCAACCGGGTCCGCGCGCTCTCGAGCATGGCGGGCGAGGTGTCGAGGCCGATCACCTCGGCCTCGGGGAAGCACGCCGTGATCAGGGCCGTCGAATTGCCGGGGCCGCAGCCGAGATCGTAGGCGAGGCGCGGGGCGTCGAGGGGCACCCGGGCCAGGAGCTCGGCCGCCGGGCGGGTGCGCTCGTCCTCGAAGCGGGTGTAGAGGGCGGGGTTCCAATCGGCCATCGTGCTCCCCCTTTCGTCTCTCGTCAGCAGCCGAGCTGGTCGGCCAGGTCCGCGAGGTCCCGGGCGGCGTAAGTCACCGGGACGCTGGGCGCGGTTTCGCCACCGCCGGGCCCGTGCTCGTGCGGCCGGGCGATGTGTGCGGTGGACAGGCCGTGGCTCGCCGCCGCCGCGAGGTCGTTCGAATGGGCGGCGACCATCAGGGTCTCCGCCGGCGCGAAGCCGAAGGCCGCCACCGCGTCGCGGTAGAGCGCGGGTTTGGGCTTGTAGTCGCGGGAATAGCCGGCGCCCAGGATCGCGTCGAAGACGAAGCCGTTGCGCCGGGCGAGGTCGGCCATCAGCCGGACATGGCCGTTGGAGTTCGGCGCCAGGAGGTGCCGCTCCCGCAGCCGGCGCATGGCGTCGGGCACCTCGGGCCAGGCGTCGAGCCGGTGCCAGGCCTGGACCAGCTCCCGCCGCACGTCCTCGGGCACGCCCGCGATGCCGAACTGTGCCAGCACGTCGGGCAGGGATTCCGCCTGCAGGGTATCGAGGTCGACGAAGGGCCGGGCGCCGGAGCGCACGGTCTCCATCGAGGGGTTGTAGCGGGCGCGCCAAGTATCGGCGAAAGAATCGGCATCCGCGAAGGCGCCGGCATCCAGGGCCGGCGCGTAGGGGGCGAGCAGGCGCGCGGCCTCGCGGGCCACCCCGGAGCGCCAGTCGACGAGCGTCCCGAAGACGTCGAAGACGAGCGCCCGGACCGTCACCGGACCGCCTGGAGGTTCGGGCTCCGGCGGACGAAGCCGACGATGTCCTTGACCGCGTCGAGGGTCTGGGCCGCGATCGTCTCGGCTCGCCCGGCGCCGTCGGCCAGCACGGCGTCGATATGACCGGGATCGGCGGTCAGCCGGCGCATCTCCCCGGCGATCGGCGCGAGGTTCGTCACCGCGAGGTCGGCCAAAGCCGGCTTGAAGGTCGAGAATTGCGCCCCGCCGAAATCGCGCAGCACCGCCTCGCGGGTGATGCCGGCGAGCGCGGCGTAGATCCCCACCAGGTTGTCGGCCTCTGGCCGCTCCTTGAGACCCGCGATCTCGGAGGGCAGGGGCTCCGAGTCGGTCTTCGCCCGCCGGATCTTCTGGGCGATGGTGTCGGCCTCGTCGGTGAGGTTGATGCGCGCGTTGTCGGACGGGTCCGACTTCGACATTTTTTTGGACCCGTCCCGCAACGACATGACCCGCGCCGCCGGCCCGCCGATCAGCGGCTCGGTGATCGGGAAGAAGGCCTCGCCGTGGCCGTGGGCCGCGATCGACTTCGCGAAGTCGGTGTTGAACTTCTGGGCGATGTCCCGGGTCAGCTCCAGATGCTGCTTCTGGTCCTCGCCCACGGGGACGTGGGTGGCCCGATAGGCCAGGATGTCGGCCGCCATCAGCACCGGGTAATCGTAGAGCCCGATCGACGCGTTCTCCCGGTCCTTGCCGGCCTTCTCCTTGAACTGGGTCATGCGGTTCAGCCAGCCCAGCCGCGCGACGCAGTTGAACACCCAGGCGAGCTCGGCGTGCTGGGGCACCTGGCTCTGGTTGAACACGATCGAGCGCTTCGGATCGATGCCGGCGGCCAGGAACGCGGCCGTGACCTCGCGGATCTGGCCGCGCAGGGCCTCCGGGTCCTGCCAGACGGTGATCGCGTGCAGGTCGACCACGCAGTACAGGCACTGCGCCTCGCGCCCCTGCATCTCCACGAAGCGCTTCACCGCCCCGAGGTAATTGCCCAGATGCAGGTTGCCGGTGGGCTGGACGCCCGAGAAGACCAATTCGGTGAACGCGGCCATCGGCGCCGATCCTGAAAACGAAGACGCCGGGGCTCCGCGCCTGCCGGGCGCGGGGTTACTCGCACCCGCGGCCCGGACCGGTCAAGGATGCCGTCACGGCTCCCGCGCGCCGAGGGCCGCGCTCGGGCAGAGATCGACCAGGACGCAGCGCCCGCAGGCGGGGCGGCGATGGTGGCAGACCTGCTGGCCGTGCAGCATCAGGATCTCGTGATTGTCGTAGAGCGCCTGCGCACTCCAGTCGGCCGGCAGCTGCGCCCGCAGGATCGCGTGCGAGGGCCCGACATCGACCCGCGGGCCGATCAGGCCGAGCCGCTGGGCGACCCGGTGGTGGTGGCTGTCCACCGGAAGGGCCGGCATCCGCAGGGTCGAGAACGACAGCACCGCCGCGCTGGTCTTGGGGCCGATCCCGGGGATCGCCTCCAGCCAGGCCCGGGCCGCCGCGACATCCATGTCGCCCAGGAAGGCGAGGTCGAGGCTGCCGCAGCGCTCGCGCACGGCGATGAGGACCTCGCGGATCCGCGGCGCCTTCAGCTCCGGCCAGGTCACCCCGGCGATGGCCGCCTGGATCTCCGGCACCTCCGCGTCGATCACCGACTCCCAATCCGGGAAGCGGGCGCGCAGGGCCTTGAAGGCCCGACCGGATTCCGCGTTGCGGGTGCGGTGCGAGAGCAGCGACGAGACCAGCTCGCTGACCGGATCGAGGCTGTGGAAATACGGGATCGGGCAGCCATAGACCGGGCAGAGCCGGGCGTGGATTGCGAGCGCCTTGTCGGCGACAGCCGGGTCGGCCGGCGACGGCGCGGCCCTACGGCGCGACGGCGGTGCGGAGGGGGTGGGGAACAGGGACGTCGGCATGCACGGGGAATCCGCAAGCCGCCGCCGCTGTTCCGGGGCGCCGAAACCAGCGGCGATCTGTCCATCGGCCAAGGCCACGCGACGTGCGCATGGGATTATTGGATCATCGCGCGAGGGAACGGCTGTTCGGCAGATCAAGGCGCTGCCGAATGTCGTTCTACGATCGGTGATGGACCGACTCCGGATGAGCCACACCGTCATTCCGGGCTCCGCCTCGCGGCCCCGGGATGACAGGGCGGACGATTAACCCCCGGGCGACCTTTCGTCTGCCGAAGAGAACAAGAATTCTTTCTGTGACCGTGTTTGAGCAGCCTACTTCACCAGTGCGAAGATATTCACGTCGAGGTTGTCGTCGGTACCGTCCTTGAGGTCGGTGGCGTATTCCTCGACGAAGCGGTCCTGGACCACGATGTCCTTGGCGTCGAGATAGGCCGTCAGCGTCTCGTAGGTGCCGTCGATCGACTCGTAGGAGCCCCGGTGCGGGAAGCGCAGGGCCTTGCCGGACGGGGTCGTGCCGAAGCGCATCCCGTCCGCCTCCGCGGGGGCCGGGTTCGGGGCGGCGGCCACCGGGATCATCGCCTCGAACTCGAAACCGTCATCGTCCGTGCGGGTGAACACCGCCAGCGGCCGGCCCGCCGGGGCGATGCCGAGCTTGGCGAGATCCGCCTCGATCCGCGTGAAGGCCTTGGTCAGGTTGACGATGGCCTCCTCCCACTTGGTCTTACCCGAGACGATCGCGGCGGGCTTGGCCGGCAGGGTGACTTCGTCGACGTCGCCGGGCTCGCCGGGTTTCTCGATCAGCGTCGGCCGCCCGGGTGTCCCCACGGCGGCCTGGCCGGCGGGGGGCGGGGCCACCGCCTGCTGCGGCGCCGGGGCGGCGCTCTTGGTCGGGTCGGCGACCGGGTTGGGTGCCGTGGTGGTCGGCAGCGGACTGGTCTGGGCGGGCGCCGGCGCCGTGGAGGGTGGCGGCGCGGGCTGCTGCTGCGCGGCCAGGGGACCGCCGGCTGCCAGCAGCAGGGCGGTCGAGAGAGCGACGAGAGAACGAAGGCGGATCACGGGTGGCGCTCCGGTCGGGTCCCGGCGGATCGTCGCGTGGGCTCCCGCCGGCTAACCTAGTGGCGATCCGGCCCGCCCGCGAGGGCGCGAGGCACGAGAGCGGCGGGTGCGGCGCATCTGCCACGCTGCCGGCCCCCCTCGCGTCGGGCGAGCGGGTTTGCCATATAGCCGCTCGATCCCCTCAAAGCTTCTGGCCGCATGAGCGCACTCGCCCATAGACGCTTCCTGAAGATGCACGGCGCCGGCAACGCGATCGTGGTGCTGGACCTGCGCGGCTCGACGGCCCAGGTCCGGCCCGAGGAGGCGCGGGCGATCGCGCAGGATCCCGGCTCGAGCTTCGACCAGCTCATGGTGCTGCACGATCCCGTGAGCCCCGGCACCGACGCGTTCATGCGGATCTACAACACCGACGGCTCGGAAGCCGGCGCCTGCGGCAACGGCACGCGCTGCGTCGCCTACGCGATGCTCGACGACCCGGCCATGGCCCGCCCCGCCGAGGGCGGCAGGCTGGTCCTGGAGACGGCGGCCGGGCGGGTCGGCGTGCGCCGGATATCGGAGCGCGCCTTCACGGTGGATATGGGCCGTCCGAAGCTCGCCTGGGACGAGATCCCCCTGTCCGAGCCGTTCCCCGACACGCGGCGGATCGAATTGCAGATCGGCCCGATCGACGAGCCGATCCTGCACTCGCCGGCCGCCGTGAATATGGGCAACCCGCACGCGGTGTTCTTCGTGGACCGGGATCCCGCCTCCTACGATCTCGCCCGGATCGGGCCGATGCTGGAGAACCACCCGCTCTTCCCGGAGCGCGCCAACATCTCGATCGCCCAGGTGACCGAGCGCGAGGCGATCACCCTGCGGGTCTGGGAGCGCGGCGCCGGGCTGACGCTCGCCTGCGGCACCGCCGCCTGCGCCACCGTGGTGGCGGCCTCGCGCCTGCGGATGATCGGCCGGCAGGCCCATGTCCGGCTCCCCGGGGGCGAATTGTTCGTCGAATGGCGCGCCGACGACCATGTCCTGATGACCGGTCCGGTCGCGCTCGTCGCCGAGGGCAATCTGGCGCCGGAGCTGTTTTCCGGCGCCGCCTGATGGGCGTCGAGACCCTGACCTTCGGGTGCCGGCTCAACACCGTGGAATCGGAGGCCCTGCGCGTCCATGCGGCCGCCGACGGGCGCGACCGGGTGGTGGTCAACACCTGCGCGGTGACCCAGGAGGCCGGCCGCCAGGCCCGCAAAGCGATCCGCCGGATCGCCCGGGAGCGGCCCGGCACCGAGATCGTGGTCACCGGCTGCGGCGCCGAGGTCGAGACCGAGGCCTACGCGGCCATGCCGGAAGTCGCGCGCCTCGTCGGCAATGCCGAGAAGCTGAGCCCCGCGGGCTGGTCGCCCGCCGCCACCGGCCCGGGCGCCGTGATGGCGGCCCGCACCGTGGCGCCGACCCGGATCGACGCGATCGCCGGCCATACGCGGGCCTTCGTGCCGGTGCAGAACGGCTGTGATCATCGCTGCACCTTCTGCATCATCCCGTTCGGCCGGGGCGCGTCGCGCTCGGTGCCGGTCGCCGACGTCGTCGCGCAGGTCGAGACCATCGTGGCCCATGGCGGCCGCGAGGTCGTGCTCACCGGCGTCGACCTCACTGCCTATGGCCGCGACCTGCCCGAACCGTCGCTCTCCCTCGGGGGCCTCGTGCGGGCGATCCTGCGGGCGGTGCCGGAGCTCGCGCGCCTGCGCATCTCCTCGATCGACTCGGTGGAAGTCGACGACGCGCTGCTCGCCGCGCTCGCCGAGGAGGACCGGCTGATGCCGCACCTGCACCTGTCCCTCCAGGCCGGCGACGACCTGATCCTCAAGCGCATGAAGCGCCGGCACGCGCGCGCCGACGCGATCCGCTTCTGCGCGACGGTCCGCGCCCTGCGCCCCGACGTGGTGTTCGGCGCCGACCTGATCGCGGGCTTCCCCACCGAGACCGAGGACCAGTTCGCCCGCTCCCTCGACCTCGTGGCCGAGTGCGGGCTGACGCATCTGCACGTCTTCCCCTATTCCCCCCGCCCCGGGACGCCGGCCGCCCGCATGCCCCCGGTGGCCGCCGACGCGATCCGCGACCGCGCCGCCCGCCTGCGCGCCGCCGGTGCCGCCGCCCTGCGCCGGCACCTCGACGGCCAGGTCGGGCGCACGCTGACGGTCCTGGCCGAGCGCGGCGGCACCGGTCGGAGCGCGGATTTCACGCCGGTGCGGCTGGCCGGAGAGGCGGAGGCGGGGACGTTCCACGCGGTCACGATCGCGGGGCATGACGGGGCGCGGCTGATCGCTGCGTGAAGCCCCTCAAACCGCAATATTCTTATCCGCACCGTCATTGCGAGCGCAGCGAAGCAACCCAGTGCACCGCACGGTTTCCGGACGAGGCGTATCCCTAGCTTGCCTCGCTACGCTCGCCATGACGGCTGGCGCTGCGAAACCGTCACCAGAAACCGAATGGCGGTCTAGCCGCCCATTCGCGCTACGGCGTCCGCGATATGCAGCGGCGGGGGCGCCGTGACGGTGATCGCCTCCCGCTTCGGGTAGAGCGGGATGGTCAGCGTCCGCGCGTGCAGGTGCAGGCTGCCGCCCCGGGGGCCGCTGCCGTAGATCGAGTCTCCCAAAATCGGCCAGCCGGAGGCGGCGCAGTGGACCCGGAGCTGGTGCGTGCGGCCGGTGACCGGCTTCAGCTCCAGCCAGGTCCGGCCGCCGGCCCGGCCGAGGACGCGCCAATGGGTCAGGGCCGGGTCGCCCGCCGGGTCGGCCTTCATCCACCAGGAGCGCGGATCGTCGGAGCGGCGGGCCAGCGGCAGGTCGATCCGGCCGGTTTCCGCGTCGGGGCCGCCCTCGACCACGGCCCAGTAGGTCTTGTCCACGGCGCTGCCGGCAAACAGCTTGCCGAGCCGGGCCAGCGCCTTGGCGTGGCGGCCGAGCGCCAGGCAGCCGGAGGTGTCGCGGTCGAGCCGGTGCGCGGCCTCGGGGCGGCGCGGCAGGCCGAAGCGGAGGCCGTCGAGATGGTCGGTCAGGGTCTCGCCGCCGCGCGGTCCCGGATGGACCGGCAGGCCCGGCGGCTTGTCGATGACGAGCAGCAGGGCATCGCGGTAGAGGAGGCGGGCACCTATGTCGAAGGTGAGGGACATCCGGTCGGGCCAGGGCGCGCGCCGCCAAAGCGGCGGCCGGTTCGGCGCAGGCGAGCGCGTCAAACCAAGGACTTGGAGCCGTTGCCGTTTGCAACGCGGTCGGCAACGGCTCTAGGGGTTCGGCATCGGGTCGGCAAGCTGGGGCGAGGACGAGGTTTCATGGCGAGCGAGGACAAGCCCGGCTGGTTCGGGCGCCTGTTCGGGCGCAAGGGCCAGAGCACGGGCGACGGCACGGACGCGCACAAGGCGGAGACGGAGCTGCCTGCGGATGCGCCGGCCTCGCCCTCCGAGGGCCAGCCCGACTACGCCACTGGGGCCGAGGACGTCGCCCATATCCCGCTGCCGCCCGAGGAGACGGAGGCCCCCGTCGCCGACGTGGTCGAGGGGGCGGACCTGCTGCCGATCGAAGGCGAGCTCGAGCGACCGCCCGCCGGCACGGCCGGGGACGATCCCGCGCACGGCGCCGACCCGGTCGATACCGGGGACGTGAACCGGGAGCCGGTGGTCGCGCCGATGCCCGACATCCAGCCGGTGGATTCCGCCGCCGCGCTCGCCCACGATGCCGGCGCCGGGCCGGACCGGGAGCCCGAGGCCAAGGGCTGGTGGACCCGGCTCACTTCCGGGATGAAGCGGACCTCGTCGGCCCTGACCGACCGGGTGACCGGCCTGTTCACCAAGCGCAAGCTCGACGCCAACACCCTGGAGGATCTGGAGGATGCCCTGATCCAGGCCGATTTCGGCCTCGAGACCGCGACGCGGATCTCCGACGCGGTCGGCAAGGGCCGCTACGAGAAGGGCATCTCGCCCGACGAGGTCCGGGCGATCCTGGCCACGGAGGTGGAGCGGGCGCTGGAGCCCGTGGCGGTGCCGCTCGTCATCGACAGCACGAAGAAGCCGTTCGTGATCCTGACCGTCGGCGTCAACGGCGCCGGCAAGACTACGACTCTGGGCAAGCTCGCCTCGAAGCTGCGCGCGGAGGGCCGGACCGTGATGCTCGCGGCCGGCGACACGTTCCGGGCGGCGGCGGTGGAGCAGCTCAAGGTCTGGGGCGCGCGCACCGGCACCCCGGTGGTCAGCGGCGGGGAGGGGGCCGACGCGGCCGGCCTCGCCTTCGACGCGCTGAAGCAGGCGGGGGCCGCCGGGACCGACGTGCTCCTGATCGACACCGCCGGACGGCTCCAGAACAAGGCCGGGCTGATGGCCGAGCTGGAGAAGATCGTCCGCGTGCTGCGCAAGCAGGACCCGGAGGCGCCGCACGCCACGATCCTCGTCCTCGACGCCACCGTCGGCCAGAACGCGATCTCGCAGGTGGAGCTGTTCTCCCAGGCGGCGCCGGTCTCGGGCCTGGTGATGACCAAGCTCGACGGCACGGCCCGCGGCGGCATCCTGGTGGCGCTGGCGGCCAAGTTCGGCCTGCCGGTGCACTTCATCGGCGTCGGGGAGGGCGTGGAGGATCTGGAGCCGTTCGCGGCCCGGGACTTCGCCCGGGCGATCGCCGGGCTGGAGAAGGATTAGCGCATCGTCCCGAAAGGTGGTTGCCGGCTTTCGGATCAAGACGATGCTTCAGGGTCCGACGCGCAGCACGTCGGTCCGGGCGAAGTCGTCGCTCTTGAACAGGAGCGGCGCGTTCAGCGACCGGGCCAGCGCGTAGGCGAAGCAATCGCCGAAGTTCAACCCGGCCGGGTGCCGGCCCTTGCCGTAGCGGGCGAAGGCGTCGGCGGCGACCTGGGCGAGGGCGTGGTCGACCGGGACGACGGCGATGCGGCGTGCCCGTATCCATTCGTCGAGCACCGCGCGCCCGTCGGCCGCGCGCGAGGCGACGATGGCGCATTCGAGATACGTTGCCGCGGCCATCGCGGGGCTTTCGGCCAGCGCCAGCACACGTGAAAAGGCTTCCGCCTCGGGCTCTCGACGCTGGATCGCGATGAAGGCTGACGAATCGACGACGATCACGCCGGAAGACCGCTCTCGTCGTAGGCGAGGATCTCCTCGATCGGACGTGGATCCACGATCCGGCTCGCTTCGAAGCGACGCTGCATCGTCTCATCGGCGGCCAAGCCCTCGGCGATGCGGCGCTCCCGATCCTCCGCCACCCGCGCCCGCTCCCGTCGGAGCAGCTCGAGCAACAGATCCGGCGCGGCGCGGTGGGTGGTGGCCGTGAGGTCGGCGAGGAGCGCCTCGACCTCGGCATTGTCGATCGTGATGGACATCGTGAGCCCCCCGTTCCACACAGCCCCGAAACCGCCAGCCCGGCCTCCAGCCTAACGCGAGGGCCGCATCCGAGCCAACTGACGCGCATGCAGATCGAATCCGTTCCCCCCCGCCGCCATCTGCCGCCGCTCGTGAAGCTGGCGCTGGAGCTCGGGCCCCTCGTCATCTTCTTCCTGGGCAACGCCTATTCGGAACGCCTCGGCGTCGCGTCCGACCAGAAGCTGTTCGTGGCCACCGGGGTGTTCATCGCGGCGACCGTGGTGGCGCTGGCGGTTCACTTCGTCCTGGTGCGGCGCCTGCCGATCATGCCGCTCGTCTCCGGCGTGGTCGTGGTGGTGTTCGGCGGCCTGACGCTGGCCTTGCAGGACAAGACCTTCATCATGGTCAAGCCGACCATCGTGAACGCTTTGTTCGGCACCGTGCTGCTCGGCGGGCTCGCCTTCGGGCGCTCGCTCCTGTCGGTGGTGCTCGATTCGATGTTCAGCCTCACCGAGGAGGGCTGGCGCAAGCTCACCTTCCGCTGGGGCCTGTTCTTCTTCGTCCTGGCGGCCCTGAACGAGATCGTGTGGCGGACCCAGACCGAGGATTTCTGGGTCAATTTCAAGGTGTTCGGCATCATGCCGATCACCGTGCTGTTCGCCCTGGCCCAGACGCCGCTGCTCAGCCGCTACGAGCGCAAGGAGCCGCAGCCGGGCGAGTGAGAGTCAGCGCGCCTGCGCGACCTTTCCGGCCGCCCGGATCCGCGTGAGCACGCTGGCGTAATTGTCCGGCGTGAGGATGCCGACGAGCTTGTCGCGGATCACCCCGTCCGGCCCGACCACGAAGGTCTCAGGGACCCCGTAGACGCCGAAATCGATCGCCGCGCGCCCGTCGGCATCGGCCCCGACGGCGCTGAACGGCACCCCGTGCCGGGCCAGGAAGCGCTGGCCGGCGGCCGGGTTCGGCTCCTTGTAATCGATGCCGACCAGCCGGATGCCGGGCTCCCGGGCGAGCCGCATCAGCATAGGGTGCTCGACCTGGCAGGGCGCGCACCACGAGGCGAACACGTTGATCACCGTGATCTGGCCCTTCAGGTCGGCGCTGGACAGGCCCGGCACCGGGGCGTCCCCGACCTTGAGCCCGGGCACTGCCGGCAGGCTGAAGCTCGGCACCGGCTTGCCGATCATCGCGGAGGGCAGGGCGGCCGGGTCGGCGCCCGAGCGCAGGCGCAGGAACAGCACCGCGGCCAGCGCGGCAAACGCCAGCACCGGCACGACCAGCAGCAGCGACCGTCGGACGGGGGGCGGCCGGTCGGTAAGGTCGTCGCCGGTCACCGCCGCTCCTCCCCGAAGCCCCTGAGGGCGCGCAGCTGCGCCCGCCGGTCGCGGATGGCGTTGCCGATCAGGCCGGCCATGACCAGGGCCGTGAACGCGTAGGCGGCGACGATGAAGCCGCCGTGGGAGCCGAGATCCATCGGGAATATCCTAGACCGGCTGCCCGACCGGCATCCCGGCGGGCTTCGGCGTGAGGCGCGGCTGCGTGCGGTCCAGGCGCTCGGCCTCGCGGATCGTCAGCGTCCGCACCCGGCGGCGCATGATCTCGGTGCGCATCGCGTAGAGGTGGAGCGTCGTACCGCCGAGCGTCGCGGCGCCGATCATGATCAGCAGCGGGTAGAGCATCGACGGGTCGATGGTCGAGCCGCCCATGCGCAGGATCGAGGCCGGCTGGTGCAGGGTCGACCACCAGTTCACCGAGAACTTGATGATCGGCAGGTTCACCGCGCCGACGAGGGTCAGGATCGCCACGGCGCGGGCCGCCCGGTTCGGCTCCTCCAGGGTGCGCCACAGGGCGATGATGCCGCAATAGATCAGCAGCAGGATCAGCATCGAGGTCAGGCGCGCGTCCCAGACCCAGTAGGTGCCCCACATCGGCTTGCCCCAGAGCGAGCCGGTGACCAGGCAGATCAGCGTGAAGGCCGCCCCGATCGGCGCAGCGGCGCGCTGGGCGACGTCGGCCAGGGGATGGCGCCAGACCAGGGTGCCGATCGCCGACAGGCTCATGGCGCCGTAGAAGAACACCCCGAGCCAGGCCGCCGGGACATGGATGTACATGATCCGCACGGTCTCGCCCTGCTGGTAGTCCGGCGGCACGACGAAGAAGGTCAGGTACAGCCCCAGGCCGACGAGGGCCGCCGACAGGGCGGCGAGCCACGGCACCAGGGCGCCGGACCAGCGCATGAAGTGGCTGGGGTTCGACAGGCGGGTCCAGAGGGAAGGCGTCATCGCGGCTCGGTCTCGGACAGCGTCCCGGCGGTCCGGTCTCGGTCGCGTCATCGCGCCCGAAAAGCCGGCCTCCACCTTTTCCGGACGAGCTTTAGCGCAGGGTGCGGTGCAGCAACAATGCGGCCATTCTCCGCCGATACTGCATCGGCGTGCACAGCATCTGCCGGCGAAAGGCGGTGCGGAACGCGGTCTCGGATTCGTAGCCGACGGCATACGCGATGGATGCGACGCGCGCATCCGAGCTGCGCAGCCGGTCGGCCGCGAGCTGCATCCGCCAGCCGGCGAGATAGGCCAGCGGCGGCTGCCCGACCACCGCCCTGAACCGTTCCGCGAACGTCGTGCGCGACATGCCGGCGCGCCCGGCCAATTCCGCGAGCGTCCAGCGCCGCGCCGGCTCGGCATGCAGGGCCGTGAGCGCCCGCGTCAGCCGTGGATCGGCGATCGCCCCGAGCCAGCCGGTCGGCCGCCCGGAGGCGAGCCAGAGCCGCAACACCTGGAGCAGCATAATCTGCGCGAGATGGTCGGCCATCAGGGTGCCGCCGGGCGCGCTCAGGCGCAGCTCGGCCGCCAGCTGCTCCAGAGCCCAGCGCAGGATCGCGGCCTGGTTGGTGGCGTCCCGGACATGGACGATGGCCGGCAGCGCGTCGAACAGAAGGCCGGCCGGAGCGCCCTCGAAGAAGAACCGCCCGCCGATCAGGAAGAAGGCGCCGCCGCCGTTGCAGGTCGCGATAGTGTCGGCCGCCCGGTCGTAGATCGTGGCCGCATCGATCGCCGGCAGTCCGGGATCGGTGGCGAGGCGGAACGGCCGCCCGCGGGTCAGCAGGAAACAGTCGCCGGCCGCGATCCGGACCGGCTCGGCCTCGCCCTCCACCGACACCCAGCAGGCGCCGCGCATCACCGTGTTGAACTTGATCCCGTCATGGGCGGGGAAGCGGATCGCCCAGGCGCCGCCGGCATCGAGCCCGGCGCTCAGCACGCTCCGGGGCTTGAGCAGGGACAGCACGTCGGAGAGCGGATCCATGGCGACGACCGGACGCCCGCGTCGGATTCGCGGACGGCGCAGCATGGAGCGTCCGGCACCGCGGGTCGATCATCCCGGGGATACGGCGGCATCGCTTCGCCGCCGCGGAGCAGGACCATGATCGATCACCAGAATCCCCTCGGATCGGGCTTCGGCCCCCGCAGCACCGCCGCCGACGTCCTGGCCGGACGCGACCTGACGGGGCGGCACGCCCTCGTCACCGGGGGCCATTCGGGCCTCGGTCTGGAGACCACCCGGGCGCTCGCGGAAGCGGGCGCGACGATCCTGGTCGGCGCCCGCGATCCGGACGCCGCCCGGATCGCGACCCAGGCGATCCCCGGGGTCACGGTCGGTGCCCTCGACCTGGCGGACCTCGCCAGCGTCCGGCGTTTCGCCGAGGGCGTCCTGGCCGCCGGCCGGCCGATCGACTGGCTGATCAACAATGCGGGCCTCATGGCCTGCGCGGAGATGCGGGTCGGGCCGGGCTGGGAGGCGCAATTCGCGACCAACCATCTCGGCCATTTCGCCCTGACCAACCGCCTCCTGCCGCTGCTCCGGCCGGGTGCCCGGGTGATCGCGGTCTCCTCGGCCGGGCACCACCTCTCGCCGATCCGCTGGGACGATCCCCACTTCGCGTCCGGCTACGACAAGTGGCGCGCCTACGGCCAGGCGAAGACCGCCAACGCCCTGTTCGCGGTCCATCTCGACCGGCTCGGCCGGGACCGGGGCATCCGCGCCTTCTCGCTGCATCCGGGGAAGATCCTGACGCCGCTCCAGCGCCACCTGACCCGGGCCGAGATGATCGCGGAGGGCTGGCTCGACGCGTCCGGCGCGCTGGCGGACCCGACCTTCAAGACCCCGGCTCAGGGCGCCGCCACCCAGGTCTGGGCCGCGACCGCGGCGTTGCTCGACGGGTTGGGCGGCCTCTATTGCGAGGATTGCGACGTGGCCGTGCAGGCGGAGGCGACCGATGAGCCGTTCGTGGGCGTCAAGGCCTATGCCGTGGATCCTGAAGAAGCTGAGCGGCTCTGGGCGCTGTCCGTTGAACTGACCGGAACCGGGGTTTTCGGGCTTTCCGGTTGTGCCGCTTCCGGATCGCGTGAGGCGTGACGCCGTCTGCGGGGGGATTTCTGTCTCCAGCGGGCAGCGCGTGGGCATAGCGAGGCGGGTATTCCGGTCCCTCGATGACCTGAGGGCGCCGGGCATGGTCAGCCGCCTGCCGGAGATCCGGCGTCGCGGGTGGCACCGGTTCGGGGAACCGCCTCCGCGCGCCTTGAGGCCCTGGCAAAACGCACGCGCGTCCGTCCATGGGGCGGCGATGAGCTAGTCCCCTGGACAGGGCCGGCCGGGCCGAGGATGGCGGTGCGCGTCTCGAGTCCCCTACGCCGTGTCCCGCTGGCCGCGGCGTGCCGGAAAGAAGGAACGCCGTCATGAGGCAACGCCGGCTCACGACCGCGCTGCTGGTCCTGCTCCTGCCGGGCGGCAAGCCGACCGCCGCAGCCACCGCACCGACCGCCATGGCGGCGACCGCCTTGGCAACTCCTGGCCTGGTGCGACCGGCCGCGACCCGCGCCGATTTGCCGTCGGGGGCCTGCGACAAGACGGAGGACGGATTCACCGCATTCCTGAACGCGATCGTGACCGATCCGGCTTTGCGTGCGGCCTACAGCGCTCCCCAGATCGCCGAGCGCGACCTGAACGACCCGGCCAAGCCGGTCGCGCGCCCCGTCGAGCCGTTCCGGCTGACCCTGATCGATTACATGTGGTCCTACGACGAGCCCGGCCGCGACCCAGGCAAGCTGGCGCGGGTCGAATTGAGCTTCACGCTCGACGGCAACCGGATGCGCCTGGGTCTCGTCAAGGCCAAGTTCTCCCCCGAAGGCAACCTCATCCGGACGTTCGGCGCGCCCGAGGCCTATGTCTTCGAGCACAGACAGGGCTGCTGGCGCCTGGTCGAGCATCTGCGATAGCCGGCGCGATCCCCGCCTTGCGCGAACCGCGGGGCGTCGTGAGGAGCGGCGATCGACGCCACGACCGGGCCCGGTTTCGAAAGACCAACTCGGACAACCCGAATCGACGGTTCCGCACCCTGCGCGGCCGCGCAAGCCGCCCGCGCGGGATCGCTGAAGCGGACCTCCGGATTCCGATCGCTACGCGGTGCAGGGTGACGAGCGCGACGCGGTCGGCTCGTGTAGCGCTTCATGACGGCTCGGCCATGCGCCACCGGGGCGGCTTCGCGGCTCCCTCGGCGCGGGTCGTGCGCGCCCCTGTTGCGCCGGGATGCTCGTCGGAACGCACGCGACCGAGCCGGGCACAGCCGCGATAGCCCGCGCGCGGATGCCGAATATTTCATCTGAAGCGCGGTTCCGCGAACTTGTCATGGCGATGCAATCCCGGCGGCGGCAAATCGACATGCCTCTTCGGCGTCAATCGGTGAAATAAAGTCCAGCGTCACGCACAATCGAAGTCGATACGGGATCACCCGGAGGCGGTGATGCGACGGGCTGGCTCTGAAATGGAATCGAATATGACTAAGTCCCGGTCCAAAATCGGCTATCGCGTCTGCCTGTCCTCGATTGCCGCGATCTGCGCGCCATTTTATCTGTCGGATACAGCGTCTGCCATGGACAGGCATATGAAATCGATGGAGGCCTATTCCATCGGTTTGGGCCTGACTCACGGCATCGCCTATTTCACGGATCAGAGAGACGGATTGCTGCTCGTCGTCACGACGGCCGCGGAGGGTGGATCGGCCACGCGATTTGAGACGCTTCTCGGAACGCCTGAACAATCCGTCACGCTCTCTGCGCCCCGCGCTGCTGGCCAACCGGCGATGCATGTGACGTTCACCCGGTCGGCTGACGGTCTTCGGGTCACCGATGACGCGCCGGACGTGGAGTCCGCCCTTTCGCTTTCCGAGCCGGAGGGGGCAGCGACACCTGGCAATTACGCTGCCGCGCACAGCAAACACTGAGTTCATGCGGACGTGGGCTGATCCGACATCGGCGTCTTCAGCCTTCGTGAGTGCGTTCGGCGCGTTCACGAACGGAGGGGGCCGGCTCATCGCAACCCCAGCGGCCAGCCTCCGTGGTTCCGCGCTGTCCCCTGCGATGCCCAGGTCCGGACATGCGGTCCCAGCGTTTGAACGAGCGCGGTCAGTGGATTTCCGCCGGTCCGCTTCTGAGCGCGAAACGTAGGACGCCGACGCCGCCGTCGCGCCCATCTGCGGTGATCTCGGGCCTTCGAACTGTCTGCGCGTCGGTGGTTCGGCGACCCGCTACGTCCTGCGGGCGATCGAGAGGGCGAAACCGGATGATGCGTGCGTCGGCCCGAGACCATTCGGCTCAACGCAACGCGGCTTGTTGCTCGAACACGGAGCGTTGCAGTCTGTATCGTGACTGGAATTTGATGTCCTCGGCCAAGCCGTTCAGCCAGCTTGCAGGAACGCGAGCGCAGTCTGCAGACATCGAACAGGTCGTTCCTCTCGGTCGGTTCAGGGAGAGCTGTGATGCCGGGTCAATTCGCCCTCTCGCTCGTCGCCCTCAGCCTGCTCGGCGCCCCGGCCATCGCTCAGACCGGATCGGTGAGGCAGGCCCTGGTTGCGGGAGAGCGGGTGGTGGATCTGCCGCTCGGCGCCGGTCTGGGCCAGCGCGTCCTCTACGACGCACCGCCTCACCCAAGGGCGACGCTGGTCATGCTGCCGGGCGGCTCCGGTGACATCGGCGTTCGGCGCGACGGTGACCTGCGCCACGCGGACAACTTCGTCGTCCGCACCCGGGCGGACTGGGTGGCAAGGGGCTACGCCGTGCTGATCCCCGACACCGTCGATCAGGCAAACCTGCGGGGCGTGCGAAGCTCCCCGGCCTACGGCCGGCTGGTGGACGGCCTGGCAGCCTACGCGCGGGATCAAGCCCCTGTGCCCGTCTTCCTGGTCGGCACCAGCCAGGGGACGATAGCGGCGATGAACGGGGCCTCCCACGCCCGGCCGGGCTTGATTGCGGGCCTGGTGTTGACCGAGTCCGTGTCCGTGCCCGGGCGACGGAGCACCGAGACGGTCTTCGACGCGGATCCGCAGGGCGTGCGCGTTCCGGTGCTGGTCGTGGCGAACCGCGACGACGCCTGCGACGTGGCTCCGCCCGAGATGGCCCCCCGCATCGCCGCAGCCCTGACGCACGCGCCAGACGTTCGCGTCCTCGCCGTCGCCGGCGGTCTGCAGCGGTCGGACAGGGCCTGCGGCTCGCTCTCGCCCCACGGTTACTACGGCCTTGAGCAGCAGGTGGTGGAGGGGATCGCCGGGTGGCTCCGAACGCACGGCGGCTGACCGCCGGCACATGTACGGGCCGCTGCCGCGTGGACCGGTCCCGCGCGTCGTGGACGAGACCACAACGCGCGGTCGAGCCGCGCAAGCTGAGGGCTGCGGGAACGTCGGGTTTCGACAGGACGCACCGACCAACCCGGGGTCTGGGTTGGGTGGGTTCGAGACGGTCCGCTTCGGGGATGCAAACCGGCCGAAGCGGACACGCGGAAACCGTGATCGAGACGCTAGACCTGTTGCATCCCGCCATCGACGCACAGTTCGGCTCCCGCGACGAAGCTCGCCTCGTCGCTCAGGAGGAACAGTGTGGCCGCAGCCACTTCCTCAGGACGCGCCATGCGGCCGAGCGGGATCGGTGAGATCAGCGCCGCCCGCCCCGCCTCCGGCACGCTCGCCATCATGGCGGTGTCGGTCGGGCCGGGGGCCACCACGTTCACGCGGATGCCCTGGGGGGCCAGTTCCGCGGTCCATGTGCGCGCGTAGGAACGCAGGGCCGCTTTCGTGGCGGCGTAAGTTCCGTAGGGCGTCACCCCCATGACGTCCGCGATGGAGCCCACCAATACGACCGCCCCGCCCCGACCCATCGCGCTCAGCGCCGCCTGCAACCCGAAGACGGCCCCACGGACGTTGACCGCGAAGTGCCGGTCGAAATGCTCGACCGTCCCGTCGCGCAGGGTCGCCGGTTCCGAGATGCCCGCGTTGAGCACCAGCGCGTCGATCCGGCCCTGCGTCTCCCGCACCGTCGCCACGACACGGTGCAGATCCGTCTGTGAGGCTGCGTCTGCGACGAGACCCCGCGCACCGCGCCCGATCCTCGCGGCAGCTGCCGCGACCTCGTCGGCACGCCGCCCGGTGAAGACGACCGACGCGCCCTCGATCGCCAGCCGCTCGGCGATCGCCAGGCCGATGCCCTTCGCGCCGCCAACCACGAGAGCAACCTTGTCCACCATACGCGCCATCGCGGCATCCCTTCATCTGCGACGACGCATGAGATACAGATCGTATATCTGCTATCAAGAACGCACTTAGGTTAGCCTAGATATGGCCGATGATACCGACCTGGATGCCCTGTCCGCGAGCGCGCTCGCCAACATGGCGCGGGTCCGCCCGGTGCTGGACAAGATCGCCGATAAGTGGACGATCCTGATCCTCACGGTGCTCTGCCCGCGGCCGGCACGGTTCAATGCGATCAAGCGGCGGCTCGATGGCATCACGCACAAGGCGCTGGCGGACGCGCTCAAGCGGCTGGAGCGCAACGGTCTGGTGACCCGGACCGTGCTGCCGACCGCACCCATCGGCGTCGAGTATGCGATCACCCCGCTGGGCCATTCGCTACGCCAGCCCTTCGAGGCGCTCTGCGCGTGGGCACTTGATCACGGCGCAGCGATTGAGGCGGCCAACCACGCGCATGACAGCATCAAAACGAAGCCGTGAAAGCGCGGCCGCTTACGCTTCGCCCGATCTTGCGCCGGTATGCCTTATCGCGGCCGTTTTCTCTCCGTCCGCCTATGACAGTGACTATCTAAATACGAACAGAGCCGCAGGGACTGCTCACGACCGAGGCCGTGTGAGATGGGCGGACCGGTCCGCAACAAGACCCGTCCCGCCGCCTCTTCGAGAACAGGCCGCAACCGGCCGGCCATCCTTCCAGCCTTAGACGTTGGTCAGCGTCCAAGGACGCATCGCCTCCGGGCCAATGATGTCGGGTGGCGGTTTGAAGGTGCGTGCCGCGCCCCGCATCGCCTCGGCACGGCGGCGGAAGCCGCTGCGGCGGCGGTAATCGCGTCGGACCGTCTCAGACGGGGCAAGGGGTGCCTCCGCGAGGTTCTGCGCACAGATCACGTCGACGGCGGTCACGCCAAGCAACGCCACGAGGGTGATCAGCACATTGTCCTTGCGCGGATTATCGCCCTCAAGCCCGGGCAGGACCGTAGCGATGTCGAGGGCGTCGCCCGCGACACGCGCTGAGACCCAGGGGGTCGGATCACGCGAGCCCAAGATCCCGACCCCCTGTAGGAGTTCCCGCACGCCATAGGCTCGGATGACAGGGGCTGCGCGCGGCATTCCAAGCCAGCGCGCGATGGCACCGCCACACGCCACCTCGGTCACCCCGAGGCCGATCGAGAACCAACCTAAGCCGTGAGCGAGCTCCCTGGTCGCGGGATCCGGTCTTCGGCGCGGGTCCGCAGTGAGATAGCTCGGCAGCGAAGAGCGCACAGGCGCACGCCTCGGATCGCGTTGAGATGTACCGTCGGACATGCTGACTTCCTCGCTGCCGCGATGGGGGCGAAGTGGCCAGCCCGCCGCAGCGCGACGGGCTGCGGAACCACTTAGGGTCTGAGCACGACCTTGATGCAGTTGTCCTTCTTGTCGCGGAAGGTCTTATACATCTCGGGCCCTTGATCGAGCTTGGCCCGATGGGTGATGACGAAGGACGGATCGATCTGCCCGTCGTCGATGCGCTTGACGAGGTCGTCCGTCCACCGGTTCACGTGGGTCTGACCCGTGCGGATGGTGAGACCCTTGTTCATCAGGGCTCCCATCGGCATCTTGTCGACAAGCCCACCATAAACGCCCGGGATCGAAAGGATGCCGGCGGGGCGGCAGACGTAAATCATCTCGCGCAGCACCGAGGCCCGGTCGCTCTCGAGCATCACAGATTGCTTCAGCCGGTCGTAAGCATGTTCGAGCGCGCGCGGCGAATGCGCCTCCATGCCGACGGCATCGATGCACTTCTCCGGGCCCTTGCCGTCCGTGAGGTCGTTCAAGCGCTCGACCGTGCTTTCCTGACTGTTGTCGATCGTCGTCGCACCGCCCGCGCGCGCCATTTCCAGGCGCTCGGGCACGCTGTCGATGCAGACCACCCGCTTGGCCCCGAGCAGGAGCGCGGAGCGTAGCGTCATCTGGCCGACGGGGCCGGCGCCCCAGATCGCGACCGTATCGGTCGGCTGGATGTCGGCCTGTACGGCCGCCTGCCAGCCGGTGGGGAAGATGTCACCGAGGAACAGGACCTGCTCGTCGCTCAGGTTTTCCGGCACCTTGATGTGCGTCTTGTCGGCAAACGGCACCCGGACGTACTCGGCTTGCCCGCCCTGATAACCGCCGGTGAGGTGTGTGTAGCCGAACAGGCCCGCTGTGGTGTGACCGAAGGCTTTGTCGGCGATATCCTTGTTGCGGTTCGAGCGTTCGCAGACGGAGAAATAGCCGCGTTTGCACTGATCGCACTCACCACAGATGATCGTGAACGGCACGACGATGCGCTCCCCTTTCTTGAGAGCGCCTTTGACGCCTTTGCCGGTCTCGACGACTTCGCCCATGAACTCGTGGCCCATGACGTCGCCCTTCTCCATGCCGGGCATGAAGTGGTCGTAGAGGTGCAGATCCGAGCCGCAGATCGCACAGGCGGTGACCCTGATGATTGCGTCGCGATCATCCTCGATCTTGGGGTCCGGAACCGTATCGCAGCGGATATCCTGAGTGCCGTGCCAAACCAGTGCTTTCATGGACCGTCTCCCCAATCAGGAGGAAGGATTCTCGACTCTGCTCAAGGGTGCTCCTGCATAGAATGTATTCGCGCCGGAATGTTTCCCGGGGCTGCACTATTAAAATCAATTGTAATAAAATGACACCCCGTTCTTACCTTGACCATTGCAGATATTGGCCGCGAAAGCTGGACGATAGGCGGTCATTGACGCGAAGACTTGGCGGCGCTCGGAAGAGGCGGCGTTCCACACCAGCTGCGCGGATCCGAGGCCGGGCATGGGGCCGGCCCTGGTGGAACGGCGCAGCGCTCAACGACGTCCGCGTCCTCGACGCCTGACATGCTGGGACGCCTCCGTGCACGCTATAGGACCGGGCGCCGGTTAGGACCGCCTCATGCGCGAAGCCCCAAGGGCTGTCCGCGCGGCCCATATCGGTCGAACGCAGCACCCCTCATGCGGACCCGTTTCGGTCCCCCGGATCCGTCCCTGCGCTGGCGATGAGGGTGGGGCAGCGGCGAACCTGCCGGTCTTCCGAACCGCTCCTCGATCCCGAAGTGCCGAAGCGGAGGCTTCGAAGCCGGCGTCCCGCCAGCCCCGGGTTTCCGGAGGACTTCGTCGAGGTCCCGCGATCGTCGGTCGCCAGCCAGGACCCAAAAAGGAGGCGCGCCGATCGGGCCCGGACGACGCCGCGTCGCGTGCCGGGAAGCGATCCGAACGCCCGCGCATCACCGCCCCGCCTCAAGCCGATCCCTGAAACCGCCTCGAAACCGAACCCTCCCCGCCTGCCCCCGGCACGCCCGCGCGCACTGACGCAGCCCCACCAATCGACAGGGCGGACGCGCCGCAACCCTTGCGCACGCCCCCGCAATCACGCATATACGGTGAAACAAAACAGGAACAAAGAGCGTCGCCGTAGAAAGCTGTGGATGACGCAGCTGTCTCACACCGGAACGAGCCCCGCATGCGAACCGCCGACAAGCAGATCGCCGACATCCTGGTGCGCTACGGGGAGCCCTTCGGGGGCAACGTCTGGCGCGTGCAGGGCACGGCCGTGATCTATCACAAGACCCTGGAGCGCATCGCCGCGCAGGCCGGGATCGTGTTCGATCCGCCGACCATCATCCGGGCCGAGCGCGACGAGGCCGTGCTGCTGGTGACCGGGTGCCTGCCCGGCGCCAAGGCCGGCGCGAAACAGGCCCCCGACCGGATCGAGTGGTCGATGGGCGAGGCTTTGGTCAACGTGAATTACCGCGTCTCGGGCAAGCAGGCGGCCTACGTCTACGCCATGGCCGAGAAGCGCGGGAAGGACCGCGTCATCCTCAAGCTGATCGAGCTCCACGGCCTGGTCTACTCGGAGGAGGAGGCCGACGAGTTCCGCGCTCAGCTGCCGACTGTCCGGGCGGTGGACGAGGATTTCGAGGAGGCCCAGCCCTTCGACGAGGTCACCGAGGCCGAGGGCGACCTCAAGCGCCGGATCGAGGAGGCCGAGACGATCAACGCGGTGACCGACCTGATGCTCGACGGCGCGACCCAAGCGATCCTGGCGGCGATGCCGCCCGGCACCCGCGACGAGGTCCGCGACTACGCCAAGGCGCGCCTCGTGTCCCTGGGCTGGCCGAAGCGCACCGGCCGCCGCAGCGCCGCCTGAACCCCCACACCATCCCCCAACCGCAGGAGACCGCCATGCATCGCGCGCCGAGCCGCCGTACCCTGAAGGCCCGCCGGGACCATCACCGGAACTGGAGTATCGAGACCCTGTCCTACAGCCCGACCCGGATCGTGCGCCTGGGCGAGGAGAAGGTCGCGATCCTGTTCCCGCCGGTGGAGCCGGGGGCCGAGTGGCAGCTCTACCCGCATCCCGACACGTTCCCGGGGCTCAATTTCGACGGGCTGCCCGAGCCCCTGCGCCCGGAATTTCTGGGGTTCTCGGACCTGCCCGCCGTCGAGCGGTTCCTCGGCATCGGCGATGTGGCGCCGACCGCATTGGCGGCCTGATCAGGCCGGCGGCCAGGGGGCGCCCCGGTGGAGCGCCTCGGCCTCCGGGGTGAATGTTTTCGGGTCCGGGCCATGCAGCACCAGGGGCGGCAATAGGCTTGGCGCCGCCCGGCTGCCCCGTGTCGCGGCGATCAGCACCCGGATCGCCGGGGCTTCGGCTCTGGCATGGACCGGGCGCATCGCGATCCCGCCGTAGCGGCCCTTGAGCGCCTCCAGGCAGGCCGGGAGGGCATCGGCCCGGTGGATCAGCCCGAACCGCCCCCCCGGCCGCAGGATCGTCGTGCAGGCGCGGATCCAGAGATCCAGGCTGCCCTCGGGAAATGTGTGCGCCGTGGCCTTGCCGGGATGCGGGGAGGGACGGTGGCGGCCTTCCGTGAAGAACGGCGGGTTGGTCAGGACGAGGTCGAAGCTGTCGGGCTCCAGCCCGGCGGCGCGGCGCTCGGACGCGGGGGCGAGCATGTCGGCCTCGATCACGGTCGCGTCGAGTCCGTTGAGGGCGGCGTTCGCCCGGGCCAGCCCGGCCAGATCCGGATCGCGCTCCACCAGGGTCGGGCGGCTGCCGGAATTGAGCGCCGCGCAGGCCAGGCCCACCGCGCCGGTCCCCGCGCCGACATCGCAGAACCGCTCCCCCGCCGCCGGCGCCAGCCATCGGGCGAGCAGCACCGCGTCGGTCCCCGCCCGGTGCGCCCCCCGTTGCGGCTGGTGCAGGCGCAGGATCCCGCCCAGGAATGCGTCCGGCGCGTCGCTCACGGGTCGCGCAACTCGTTGGCGAGCCCGGCATCCTTCAGCAACCGGCGGGCCTGGGGCGCCCAATCCCCCGGCACCATCAGCCGCTGGCCGAACGCCCCGATCGAGCCTTCCATCACGCTCATATGGGTGTCGGCCACCAGGACCGGGATCTCGGCCGCTTCGAGCACCGAGCGGGCGAAGCCGATCAGGACCGGGTCATTCGCGGAAATCAGCACGATCATCGCAATTCTTCGGCGGGAGGCCGGGCTTCCGGCGCATTCGTCGCGTTCGCTGCGCAGGCTCGTCGCACCATATCCCGGTGGCGCTGATGTTGCGGCGCCGCGAGGCGCGTGCGAAGGGATCGCCCGCTCCCTGCGGGGGAACCGGACTGGAGGTCGCGGATCTTGGGTATGGCCCTCTCCATCGAGAATCCGAAGCCCGAGGCCGAGGCGGGGCTGAACGACCTCGTCGCGCTGGTGGCGGACGGCATGGCCCGGGTCAACACCACGATCCTGTCGCGGACCGGCTCCGACGTGGCGATGATCCCGGAGGTGGCCAACCACCTGATCGCGTCCGGCGGCAAGCGCCTGCGCCCGATCCTGACGCTGGCCTGCGCCAAGCTCTGCGGCTATGCCGGCGACGCCGACGGCGACGTGAAGCTCGCCGCCAGCGTCGAGTTCATGCACACCGCGACCCTGCTGCACGACGACGTGGTCGACGAGAGCGACATGCGCCGCGGCCGCGTCGCCGCCCGGATAAAGTGGGGCAACGAGGCCTCGGTGCTGGTCGGCGACTTCCTGCTCGGCCAGGCCTTCCGGATGATGGTCGAGGTCGGCTCCCTGCGGGCGCTCGACATCCTGTCCGCCGCCGCCACGGTGATCGCCGAGGGCGAGGTGATGCAGCTCACCAACGCCAAGAACCTCGAGACCGACGAGGCCGCCTACCTGGCGGTGATCCGCGGCAAGACCGCCGAGCTGTTCGCCGCCGCCTGCGAGGTCGGGCCGGTCCTGGCCGGCCGGCCGAAGGCCGAGCAGGACGCCGCCCGCGCCTACGGGATGAATCTGGGCATCGCCTTCCAGCTGATCGACGACGTGCTCGATTACGGCGGCACCTCGGCCGAGCTCGGCAAGAATGTCGGCGACGATTTCCGCGAGGGCAAGATCACCCTGCCGATCGTGCTGGCCCATCGCCGGGCGAGCGAGGGCGAGCGCGGCTTCTGGCGGCGGACTCTCCAGCAGGGCGAGATCGGCGAGGACGACCTGGGCACCGCCCTCGACCTGCTCCAGCGCCACGGCGCCCTGGAGGAGACGGTGGCCCGCGCCCACCAGTACGGCGCCCAGGCCCGCGCCGCCCTCGACATCTTCCCGGACGGGCCCGTGAAGGCTGCGCTCAACGGCGCGGTGGAGTTCTGCGTCGCCCGCGCGCGCTGAAGCGGCGGCTCAGGCTGCGTCCTGCAGAGCCCTTGCAGGCCCGGTGGTGAAGCTGCGTCGGTAGGCGGTGGGCGTCACGCCCAGGAGGCTGCGGAAATGGCTGCGCAGGGCCGGCGCCGAGCCGAACCCGACCAGCCGGGCGATCTCGTCCACCGAGCGGGTCGTCTCCTCGAGCATCGTCCGCGCCTCGGCCAGCCGCTCGGCAATGAGCCAGGTCCCCGGCGCTTGGCCGGTGGCGTCGCGTACGTGGCGATGGAGGCTGCGCAGGCTGAGCCCGGCCTCGGCCGCCATGCGCTCGACCGTCCAGGTCTCGCCGAGCGTCTCACGCACGCGATCGAACAGGAGCCCGAGCTTGGCGCCGGCCCGCTTCGGCACGGGCCGCTGGACGAACTGCGCCTGGCCGCCGTCCCGATGGGCATGGACCACCATGCGGCGGGCGACCCGGTTGGCGATCTGCGCGCCGAAATCCGTCCGCACGACGTGGAGGCACAGGTCGAGCCCGGCCGCGCTCCCGGCCGATGTCAGGATCGCGCCCGCATCGACATACAGAACGTCGGCGGCGACCTGCACGCCCGGATAGGCCGCGAGCCGGTCGGTGAAATGCCAGTGGGTCGTGGCGCGGCGCCCCGCCAGGAGCCCCGCCTCGGCCAGCACGAAGGCCCCGGCGCAGATCGAGACGAGGCGAGCCCCGCGCGCATGCGCCCGCCGCAACGCGTCGAGCAGGGCGGGCGGGATCGCGCCGGTCGGGCCGCGCCAGCCCGGGATCACGATCGTTCCGGCACCGTCGAGCAGTTCGAGGCCGCCATCGGCCTGGATCATGACCCCGCCGCTGCCGCGCAGCGGCCCCGGTTCGACGGCCGCGACGGCGCAGCGATACCAGTGCGCGCCGAATTCCGGACGGGGCAACGCGAAGACCTCGACGGCGCAGCCGTACTCGAAGGTGCAGAGCCCGTCATAGGCCAGGATGACGACGGTGGGACGGCGCGATTTTGGCATGATCCCGCTGGTAATGGCCGATCGTGCCACTGGCAACGGAGGCGCGCACCGGGGACATTTCGCCTATCCGCACAGAGGGATGCGGCCAGTCTGAGGATGTCGCCATGCGCCTGATCGGTATGCTCGATTCGCCCTATGTCCGCCGCGTCGCGATCACGATGCGGCTGGCCGACATCCCGTTCACCCTCGAGCCCCTGTCGGTGTTGCGCAACATCGACGCCTTCCGCGCCCTCAACCCGGTGATCAAGGCCCCGACCCTGATCACCGAGGCCGGGATCGTGCTGATGGATTCGACGCTGATCCTGGCCCACCTGGCCGAATTGCACCCCGCACGCGCCCGCCTGATGCCCGCGACGCCGGATGCCCATGCCCGGGCCTGCCGCATCCTCGGCCTCGCCCTGGCGGCCGCCGACAAGACGGTGCAACTGGTCTACGAGCGCAACCTGCGCCCCGAGGAGAAGCATCACGCGCCGTGGCTCGAGCGCGTCCAGGCGCAGCTCGCGGCCGCCTATGCGGAGCTGGAGCGGGAGGTCGGTGCGCGGCAGCCCTGGCTGTTCGGGCCCGAGCCGCTTCAGCCGGACATCACCGCCGCGGTGGTCTGCCGATTTACCCGCAGCGTCCAGGGCGATGCGGTCTCGGAGGACGCGCATCCGAACCTCACCGCCCTTTGCGCCCGCGCCGAGACGCTGCCGGCCTTCACGGCGTGCCCGTTCCGGTAGCCGCCGGCGGCCTCACGGCGCGCGGGTGGACAACCACCAATCGCCGCCATCGTACCAGCAGCTCGCATCGGGCTTCTCGCCGAAGCGGATCGCGCGGACGGTCATCAGCGGCCCCCGGGCGAAGGCCTCCGACAACCCCTCCGTGTCAGCCTCCGGCAGGCCCTGCAGGGGGATGAAGACCGAGGGC
The DNA here is from genome assembly GCF_000272495.1 of Methylobacterium sp. GXF4. Taxonomy (NCBI): domain Bacteria; kingdom Pseudomonadati; phylum Pseudomonadota; class Alphaproteobacteria; order Hyphomicrobiales; family Methylobacteriaceae; genus Methylobacterium; species Methylobacterium sp. GXF4. The sequence continues at coordinate 97,167 of NZ_AKFK01000052.1, forward strand.
GAGACGAACCGCGCCGGCCATGCGGCGGCACCGGCGACCTTGCGGATCAGCAGCATGCCGCCCCGGCCGTAGCGAGGCTGGAGCGGGAACAGCAGCCGCCCGTCCGGCCGCAGGGCATCGAGCCAGGCGGGCGCCGGGCGCGGTGCGCCGGCATTGACGTAGATCGCGTCGGCTTGCGGCAGCCCGTCCGACGCGCCGGAGCGTGCCTCGACCCGGGCCCAGGGCCAGGGCGCGAGGTTGCGCGCCGTCCGCTCGGCGAGGCCGGGATCGATCTCGAATCCGTGGACCTGGCCCTCCGGTCCGACCAGATGGGCGAGCAGCGCCGTGTAATAGCCGCTGCCGGTGCCGACCTGGATCGCGGTCTCACCGGGCTGGGGCGCCAGCGCGTCGAGGCACAGGGCGTGCAGGCTCGGTTGGCCGATATTGATGGAGCGGGCGGCGTCGAGAGCGACCAGCACATCCTGGTAGAGAAAGGCCGGATCGTCGTCCGGAGTGGTCACGTAGGGCGACCCGCGGTCCCGCGACCGCCAGACATTGGCAGCCAGGATCGACCAGGGACCCGGCCCGGCGAACGGCTCGCGCGGCACTGCCGCGAAGGCCTCCTCGATGCGCCCGTCGGCCGCCGCGCTCTGGCCCGCCACGAGGGACGCGTAGAAGCCGCGAAGTTTGACGCTGCGCGCGTCCGAACCGACTCGATCCGCCATCCGGTCACCCCATGGGGGAGGAAACCAACGGTCCCATTTCGCGTCAAGATGCCGCGGGTGTCAGCGCATCGGCCAGAGCCGGCGCCAAGCCGCGCAGCTCCTCCAGATGCGCGGCGGTCAGGGCCCGCAGCAACGCTTCGGCCCGGGGCGTCAGCGCGAGCTCGCTGCGCCGGCGATCCTCGCTCGACCGCTCCTTGGTCAACAGGCCGCCCTCGACCATCCGGGCGACCAGCTCGGCCGCGCTGTGCGGGGCGATCAGGAGCTGCTCGGCCAGCAATCCGACCGTCGGCGGCGCGCGACCGGCATGGCCGGCCAGGGCCAGGAGGGCCTGGTGCTGCTGGGGCGGGATACCGGCCCGGGATGCGGCCGCCTCGCTGAAGGCCAGGAAGCGCCGAAGCCGATACCGGAACTCGGCCAGCGCGGCGTACTGCTCCTGGGAGAGCAGCCCGGTCTCAGGATCGTCGGCGTCCATGGTGGTCTCCCGGCCGCTCCCGCGCGGCGCCCAGCGCACCGGCGTGCCGATCCATAGGCGCTCGCCGTCCCCGTCGCACCGTCACGCAGACCCGCGGTCATTGAATATATCGTATCACGATGTAATTAGCCGCGGGCGGATGGAGGATCGGATGGACGGCGAACCTGGGATCGAGCGGTCGAACGAAAGGCCCTTGCGGCGGGCGCTCGGCGATTTCAGCGCGGATCGCCGCGTGCTCGCATTGGCCGGGCTGGCGGTGATCACCGGCACGGCGGCCTCCGGCACGGCCTGGATCCTGCTGACCCTGATCGGTCTCGTGACCAACGCCGTCTGGTACGGCCGGCTCGACACCGCACTCACCTCCCTGGCCGGCGCCACGCCCGGGCCGTAGATGATCGCGATCCCGGTGATCGGCGCGCTGATCGTCGGCGTCATGGCGCGCTACGGCTCGGAGAAGATCCGCGGCCACGGCATCCCGGAGGCCATGGAGGCGATCCTGATCGGCGGCAGCCGGATGTCGCCCAAGGTAGCCGTGCTCAAGCCGCTCTCCTCGGCGGTGGCGATCGGTACCGGCGGCCCGTTCGGCGCCGAGGGACCGATCATCGTCACGGGCGGCGCGGTGGGCTCGCTGTTCGCGCAGTTCTTCCATCTCAGCGCGGGCGAGCGGAAGACGCTGCTGGTTTCGGGCGCCGCCGCCGGCATGACGGCGATCTTCGGGACGCCGGTGGCGGCCGTGCTGCTGGCCGTCGAGGTGCTGCTTTTCGAATGGCGGCCGCGCAGCCTCGTGCCGGTGACGGTCGGGGCGGTGACGGCGGCCTGCTGGCGCCCCGCCCTGTTCGAGGCCGGCCCGCTCTTCCCCTTCACCGACAACCCGGCCCTGCCGTGGTGGGGCCTGCCCGCCTGCGCCCTGCTCGGCGTCGCCTGCGGACTGATCTCGGGCGTGCTGACCCGGGCGCTCTACGCGCTGGAGGACGGGTTCGGCCGGCTGCCGATCCACTGGATGTGGTGGCCGGCCCTCGGCGCCCTCGTGGTCGGGCTCGGCGGCCTCGTGGAGCCCCGGGCGCTCGGCGTCGGCTACGACGTGATCCGCGACCTCCTCGCCGGGCATCTGCTGGCCGGGGCCGTGCTGACGATCCTGGTGGTGAAGGCGGTGATCTGGCTCGCGGCCCTGTCGTCGGGCACATCCGGTGGCGTGCTGGCGCCGCTGCTGATCCTGGGCGGCGCCATCGGCTGGCTGATCGGGCTCGTTCTGCCGGGGGCGCACGGGTTCTGGGCGCTGCTCGGCATGGCGGCGATGCTCGGCGGAACCCTGCCGGCGCCGCTCACCGGGGTGGTGTTCGCCGTCGAGGTGACCGGGGACGTCGCCGCCCTGGCGCCGCTGCTCGCCGCCACGATGGCGGCCTATGCGGTGACCGTGCTGCTGCTCAAGCGCTCGATCCTCACCGAGAAGATCGCCCGGCGGGGCCAGCACGTGACCCGGGAATACGGCATCGATCCCTACGATCTCGCCCGGGTCGAGGCGGTGATGACCCGCGCGGTCGAGACCCTCGACGGAGAACTCGCGCTCGCCGAGGCCCTGGCGGCGATCCGTGTCGGCGAGCATCACGCCTATCCGGTGGTCGACAGCGCCGGGCGGCCGGTGGGGCTGGTCACGCGCAACGACGCCCTGCGCTGGACGGTCGAGACGGGGGAGGGCGGCGGGCCTGACGGCACCCTCGCCGAGCGCGTCTCGGATGCCGACCTTGCGGTCGTCCATCCGGGCGACGTGGTCTCGCACGCCCTCGACGTGATGCTCTCGGCCGGGCAGGGGCGCCTGCCCGTGACCGATCCGGAGAGCGGCGCGCTGGTCGGGCTTCTCACCCGCAAGGACCTCTTGCAGGTGCGCGCCACGACGGTCCGGGCCGAGGCCGAGCGCCGGGCGTATTTCCGCCGCGGCCGGGTGCGCGCCGGTACGGCCGGGGGCTGACGGGAGCCGTCGGTCGCTCAGCGCAGGAAGGTCGGCGCCACCCACCAGCCCGGACGGGCGGCCCGCAGAGTGGCCGCCGCCCGCATGGCGGCGCGCCGGTCGGTGAACAGCGCGAACACCGTCGCGCCCGAGCCCGACATCCGCGCCAGGCGGCATCCGCCCTGGTCGCGCAGGGCCGCCAGGGCCTCGCCGATCACCGGGGCGACCGTGAGCGCCGGCACCTCCAGATCGTTCCGGGCCGGGGCGAGCGCCGCCACGAGGGCGTCGGCGCCGAGCCCTTCGGCGATCGCGGGATGCGGTGCGCCGTCGAGCCCCTGCCCGACCGCGAGGCCCAGAGCCTTGAAGACCGGGGCGGTCGGCACCGGCACGCCCGGATTGATCAGCACCGCCGGCAGCGGCGCGAGACCGAGGGCCGGGCCGATCGCTTCACCGGCGCCGCGCATCATCCGCGCCCGCGGGTCGAGGCAGACCGGGACGTCGGCCCCGGTCTCGCGCGCGGCCGCGATGACGGCCGGGTGGTCGAGCGCCAGGCCGTTGAGGTAGGCGAGCAGCCGCAGGCCGGCGGCGGCATCGGAGGAGCCCCCGCCGATCCCGGCCGCGACCGGCAGGCGCTTGACCAGATGGAACGCTCCTATCCGCAGCGACGGCACCTTCGCGGCGAGCCCGCGGGCGGCGCGCAGGACGAGGTTGTCCTGCGTCGGGCCGGCGGGGCCGGCGGTCGGGCCGCTGACGGTGAGGCCGAGCGGTGCGTCGGGGTCGAGGGTCAGGCGGTCGGCACTGCCCGCGAAGGCCACCAGGCTCTCCAGCTCGTGATAGCCGTCGCCGGCGCGCCGCCCGAGGACGTGGAGCGTCAGGTTGACTTTAGCGGGGGCGCGGTCGGCGAGCAGGGACACGGTGTCTCGAACAGGGCGGCGTGATCGGGCCTGACGCTCTACAGGCTCACGGGCGCGGTGTCCCGCAGGATGTCTGGTCCAATTCACCGCCGAAAGGTCATGGAAGCTCGATCGCGGGCGCGCGCCTACGGGGCAAATCCGGCCGCCTCGTCGGCCCAGTTTTCGACCGAAAGGGCGGGCTTGAGCCGATCGAACTCCCGGGTGTTGTTCGTGACGAGAGTGACATCGAGCGCTTTCGCGTGCGCAGCGATCCAAAGGTCGTTGTTCCCGATGATCAACCCGGTCGTCTGCAGCTTGGCGCGAAACCCCGCGTAATGCGCGGAAACGGTCTCGCCCAAGGCCACGACCGGGATCAATTCGACCAGTTTTGTGAAACCACGCAGCGCCGCGTCGAAGCCGGTCGTCGTCCGGATTTTCTCCAGGCCGAACAGCAGTTCGCCTTGTGTGATCGGCGACATGACCACGTCGCCCGGCGTCAGGTCGCGGAACCGTTCGAGCACCTGAGGAGGCCGGGCGCGGCGGATGTAGATGCAGATGTTGGTATCCAGCATGTAGCGCGGCTTCATAGGCCTTCGCGCTCCTGAGGCGGCGTGTCCTCACGGACGACCTCATCGATCGGAAGCTCAGTCAGAAGGAGGAAGGCAGCAGAGAGATCGTGCGGCCGAATCTCCCGCAGCACGATTTCATCGCCCCGTTTCAGGATCTCGACTTCGGGACCCCGGAGGCGAAACCCGGCTGGTAACCGGACGGCCTGGCTGTTCCCCGATTGGAAGACGCGGGTCCTCGTCATGCGGGCCTCCGTGTATATACCCTAAAGTATATACGTTCGTGGCGTCATGTCGATGGCGGGGGCGCCAATCCCGCCGTCACATCCCCCAATCGCCATGCAGTCGATACGGCAGGGCATCGCCGACTCGCACGGCGCTCAGATCCTCGGCCAGCTCCACCAGCCCGTCGCTGGCCGCCAGGCCGGACAGGGCGCCGCCGGGCGCCGGCACCGCCTCGGGCACGCCGTCCGCTCCGGCGCGAAGGCAGACGCGCAGGTATTCCCGCCGGCCCGGCCGCTTCTCCCGGTCGAAACCGCTGCGGACGGTCAGCGTCGGCGCCGCGTCGTGCGCGCCCGAGAGATGCAGGACCAGGGGGCGGAGCACGGCGAGGGCGGTGACGTAGGCGGCGGCCGGGTTTCCCGGGAGTCCGGCGAAGGGGGTTCCCGCCACCTGGCCCAGGGCCACGGGACGGCCGGGCTTGATCGCCAGCCGCCAGAAGGTCAGGCCGCCCGAGGCCTCGACGGCTGCGCGGACGTGATCCTCCTCGCCCACCGAGACGCCGCCGGAGGTGAGGATCAGGTCGTGCGCGGCGGCGGCCGCTGCGAGGCGCTGGCGCAGGGGGCCGGGCGCGTCGCGCAGGATGCCGAGATCGACGGGTTCGGCGCCGAGCCGCCGCAGCAGGGCGGCGAGCATCGGCCGGTTAGCGTCGTGGATGCCGGCGGGCGGCAGCGCGTGGCCGGGCGGGGTCAGCTCGTCGCCCGTGGAGAACAGCGCCACCTTAAGCGGCACCCGCAGGCGCAGCGCGGGCAGGCCGAGGGCCGCAGCGAGCGCGAGGTGGCGCGGCCCCAGCCGCGTCCCGGCCGGGATCGCGCGGCTGGCGCGGGCCACATCCTCCCCGGCCCGGCGGCGATTGGAGCCCGGGGCGAGGCCGGCCGGCAGGATCACGGCGTCGCCGTCGAGCCGGACATCCTCCTGCATCGCCACCGTATCGGTGCCCGGCGGCATCGGCGCCCCGGTGAAGATCCGCACCGCGAAGCCCGGCCCGGGATCGGCCGGCGCGTGGCCGGCCGGGACGCGGCCGCCGAGCGGCAGCCGGGTCTCGCCCGCCGGCGCAAGGTCGCCGGCCCGCACCGCGTAGCCGTCGACCGCGGCATTATCGAACGGGGGGAGATCGATCGGGGCGATCAGATCCTCCGCCAGAACACGCCCGTCGGCGCGCTCGACGGAGACCGACTCGATCCCCGACAGGATCGGCAGCCGCGCGCGCAGCAGCGCCACCGCCTCGGCGACCCGCATCGGCGCGGGCCCGGCATCGAAGCAGTCGCGGCTCAGGCGTCCCATCGTGACGCGATATCGGTCTTGGGCAGGGAGCGGGTCGGCACGGTTGCCTCGCGGGGCTGTGGCCTGCCGGCTTGCGGCATCGGGGCTGAGCGATCAAGTCCGGACCATGGCGGCTTCCCGCGCGATCTCCTACGGTCCCGGCCATCATGCCGCGCGTCGAACCGATTCCCAGCCAGCGCCACCTGTTCGAGGTGCCCGCGGATGTCGCCTACCTGGATGCGGCGGCGTGGTCGCCGCTGCCGCGGGCCGTGCGGGCGGCGGGGGAGGCCGGGATCCTGGTGAAGAGCCAGCCCTGGACCTTTCCCCGGACGGCGATCCCGGCTCTCGCCGAGCGGACCCGCACGGGGGCGGCGCGGCTAATCGGTGCGGGCATCGACGACGTCGCGATCGTCGGGTCCGTGAGCCACGCCATGGCGATTGCCGCGCGCAACCTCGCCCCCGCGCCGGGCGGCCGGCTGCTGCGGGTGGCCGATGAGTTCCCGTCCCTGCGCTACGCCTTCGACCGGCTGGCGGAAGCCCATGATCTCGTCGTGGAGGAGGTCGCCCGGCCGGCGGACGGCGACTGGACGGCGGCTCTGCTGGCGGCCATCCGGCGCCCGGCGGCGAAGCCCCTCGCCGTCGCCACCCTGACGCCCCTGCACTGGACCGATGGCGGCCTGATCGATCTCGACCGGCTCGCTCCGGCGGTGCGCGACACCGGCGCCGCCCTGGTGATCGACGCCACCCAGGCCGTCGGGGCGATGCCGGTGGACGTCGCCCGCTGGCGGCCCGACTTCCTGGCCTTTCCGACCTACAAATGGGCGCTCGGCCCCTACGGCGTCGCCTTCCTGTACGCCGCGCCCGGCCGGCAGGACGGGGTGCCGATCGAGGAGCATACCGGGAACCGGTCGCCGGTGGCCGGAGCCCGACGCTACGATCGCGGCGAACTGAACGATCCCGTGGCGCTCTCCATGGCGGCGGCGGGCCTGGACCTGATCGCCGGGTGGGGCGTTTCGGCCGTCGCGGCCAGGCTGCGCGACCTCACCGACCGCCTGGCCAAAGGCGTCGCGGGGCTGGGCCTGGCCGTCGCGCCGGAGCCCCTGCGCGCGGGTCATATCCTCGGGGCACGGCTGCCCGGGGGCCTGCCCGGAAATCTGGTGGATCGTCTGCAGGAGGCAAACGTTTTCGTGAGCGAGCGGTCGGGGGCACTGCGCCTGAGCCCGCATGTCTGGGCCGATGCGGAGGATGTCGCCCGCTGCGTCGGCGCACTCGCACGCGTGCTCGGCCGCGGCGCCGGAGACCGAACGGACGCGCAGGGTTGAGAGTTTCCGGGCCATGCCCGGGCGAATGCGGATGCCGTCCCGGACACCGCCCCTAGATGACCGGATCGAAGCGCGGCCGTCGTCACCGGAAGAAGGCCGCCCCACACCATCATGCCGAGACCGATGCCGCGACCCGGTGAGACCCTTTCCATGCCGGCCCGCCGCCTGAACCTGATCGCGACGGCGCGCGCCGGCCTTTCCGGACGGTTCGCCGTGATCCTCTCCGGCGAGCTGATCCAGAGCCTGTTCCACTTCGCGCTGAACATCCTGCTGGTGCGCGAACTCGGGGCGCACGATTACGGGCTGTTCGCGATCGTGTTCACGGTCGGCGCGGTCGGCATCACCTATATCCGCGCCCTGGTCGCGGTGCCGGCGACGCTCCACCTCGCCCGCAGCCTCGGCCGCCCGGCGGCGCTAGGCTACGACGTGATGTTCGGCTCCGGCGCAGCCCTGGTCTCCGTGCTGATGGCGCTCGCCACCTCCGTGGCGCTGATCCCGGTGATCGGCCTCGGCGCCCTGGCGGCCGGGGCGTTCGTGGGCCTGTACGGCTTCCGCAGCTACCTCCGGATCGTGCTGCTGGCGCGCGGGCGGCCGCGGATCGCGGGTCTGAGCGATCTCGTCTACGCCGTCTGCGGTGCCGCCTTCGTGTGGCGCGGGGTGAGCGGGGAGGGCGCGGCCCTGCTCGACCGGGCGTTCCTCGCGATCGCGCTGGCCCATGCCATCGCCATCGCGGTGGCCTACGGGGCCCTGCGGCAACGCTTGCGGATCTCGCTCCACGCCCGGGCGCGGGCGCGCTACCGGGCGATCTGGCGGACCCTGGCCTGGTCGCTCGCCGGCGTCACCAGCCTCACCGTGCAGGGCCAGGGCCTGACGCTCCTGTTCGCCCTGCTGGCCGGGCCGGCCGCCTACGCGCCGATCGCCGCGACGCTGGTGCTCTACGCGCCGTTGCGCATCCCCACGAGCGCCTTGATGAACATGGTCCTGCCGGAGATCAGCGGCCTGCTGGCCGCCGGGCAGGTCCAGGCCGCCCGCCGGCTCGTGATGCGCCACGTCCTGCTGATCGGCTGTGCCTGCCTGGTCTACGGGTTGGTCATGGCCGCGACCCTGCCGCTGATCGAGCAGGTCCTGTTCAAGGGGCGGTTCGCCGCCGAGCCCATGGGTTGGATCGGGCTCGGCGTCTGGGCCGTCGTGACGACGTCGCTGCTCTACGCCATCCCGCGCGCCTATCTCGAAGCCTCCGCGGCGTTCCGGACGATCACGGCCGGGGCCGTGGCGAGCGCCGCGTTGGGCTTCGCCCTCATGGTGCCGCTCCTGCTGCTGATGCCGCCGGACACGGCCCTTCTCGGGCTTCTCGCCTCCGAGATCGCGACGCTGATCTGGTCGGTGGGGGCGTTTCGGGCGTCGTCGCGGGGCGGGCGCGGCGCGGGCGTTTCGGCGACGGGATCGCCCTAGCGCGGCCGCCTGGAATCGTCGGGATGCTCAGCGCCCCGACGGGACCCTTTCCTCTCAACCAGCACGGGTCTGCCAGTCACGCCGCCGCTTCGGCCGCGTGCGTCGCCGCGTCGTCCGCCTTGCCGAAGCGCTGCTTCAGGACGTGCCCGGTGCGGTCCACCAGATGCGCCGCCGCCCCCTGCGGGGTGCGACCGCCCATCATCGAGGCGAGGGTCAGGCTCTCGGTGCCGAAGCGGCCCTTGAAGCCCTCGTCGCCGCACAGGAAGTCGACCGTGTGCAAGCCCTGGTCGATCGACCACATGATGTAGTCCATCATCAGCACCATGCCGGGCGATCCGCGCTCGAAGGCGGGGTCGTAGGTGGTGACGAAGGCCATCATCGTGCCGGCCTGGACGAAGTTGATCGAGACGGCCACCAGCGCGCCGGCGCATTCGAGCACGAAGGCGTGCAGGAGTCCGGTCCCGGCCAGCACCTCCACCATCGCGGGCAGCGCCTGCGAGCCCTCGTCGTAGAAAGCCGTCGAGGGCAGGTTGTGGGTCGCGAGCCACGCGCGCTTGAACTGGGTGAGCTTGTCCAGAACAGGCCCGAGCGGTTCCTCCGGGCCGAGCAGCCGGAAGGTCAGCGGGCCGTGCTCGCCCAGGGATTTCTGGCCCCGCCGGTAATTCTGGCGGGTCTTCTTCGATTGCGCGTCGAACCAGGCCTGCCCGGTCGGCCAGGGGCCCCGCACCCGCCAGTTCGCCTCGTCGCGGTGGTTGAGGCGCAGCCTCGTGCTGCCCGAGATTGGGGTGAGCAGCGCCCGCGCGGCGGCGTCGGGCAGGAGCCGGTTGAGATAGGCGAGGTCGAAGCCGCCGGCCCGGCTGGCCTGCTGCCACATCCGCCGGACGAGCCCGGCATTCGTGCGGTCCGCCAGCAAAGCGTCGCCGAAATCGGAGCAATCCTTGGCGGCCCATTCGAGCACGCGGAAGCCCTTCCGCCGCACGGTGGCCAGGGGCAGCACGCCGACCAGGGTGTCGCCGCGCCAGGCGAGCACGATCGCCAGCGCCCGCCGTTCGCGGTCGGGGGCGCTGGCCCACCAGGCCGAGATCCAGGGATGGCTCTGGAACACCAGGGCGCCGCTGCGGCGCCACAGCGCGGTCCAGGCCGGCCCGACGGCGGCCAGCCGCTCCGCGGTGCGGACGATCTCGAAACGTTCAGGGGACATGGTCAGGCGCCGGAGCGAGGCTGGGCGGGGATCCCGCGCAGGCGGCGGACCTGCCGGGCGATCCGCCGGCCCATCTTCTTGAGAGGAAGCACGTAGAGACCCGAGAGGGATTGATAATCGGCGACATCGCGATCGACCAAGCCGAAGGTGAAATCCTCGTTCGGCTCCGGGACGTGGAGGGTGCCGAACAGGCGGTCCCAGAACGAGAACAGCAGCCCGAAATTCTTGTCGTAATGCTGCGGCGCCGTCGAGTGGTGGAGCTGGTGCCAGTGCGGGCAGAGGATCACCGCGTTGAGCCGGCCGAACGAGATCTTGAAATGGGTGTGGCGCACGAAGTCCATCATCAGGATGTTGCGCATGATGTAGACGTTGATCCCGAACACCGTCAGCTCGACCGGGTTCAGGGCCAGCAGGCTCCAGATCCCGAAGCAGATCCCGGGGATCACCCCGTCCCAGGCCCGGTTCATCAGCTCGTCGAGGGGGTGGACCCGGTCCTTGGTGATGCCCACCATCACCTCGGCCGAGTGGTGGACCTTATGGAGCTCCCAGAGGAACGGGTAGCGGTGCTGGGCCGTGTGGTAAAGGTAATAGGACAGGTCGTAGGCGAGCAGCATGGTGAGGGTGAACAGCACCACGGTCACCGGCCCGGGCTCGCCGAAGATCGGCTGGTCGATGCCGAACAGGGTGCCCAGCACCCGGTTGGTCGCGTAGCCGACCGCCACCACGAAGGTCACGCCCGCCGGGATCAGCAGGAACGGCATGATCGCCTTGCGGGTGACGTAGAACAGCAAATCCGCCCGGGCGGAGGGGTGGGTCATCACCTCGTGCGGCAGCGCGAATTCGAAGAACTCGGCAAACGAGTAGCGTTCCGCGGTGCGCAGATACGCGATCAGCGCGCAGCCGAACGCCGTCGCGAACAGCAGGCCGGCGGCGACCAGGTTCTCGGCCGAGACCCTGTCGATGATCCGCGTGATGAACTGAACGACATCCATGACGAGTCGTTTCCCTCCGCCAGCCCGGCTTGCACGCCGACGGAAACCGCCGGATTCGCTTGAGACGCTCAACGCGCCGGCGCGGCGCTGCGCGCGTCTCGGCATCGTCGGCGACCTGCGCGGCGGCTATTATCGTCGCGCGGTGCTTACCGAATTTGACAGTGCCGGTGATTGTCCACCGAAGATCGAGCGCGGACAAAGGCCGGTCTCCGTCCTGTATAGGCGCGGACCGAAGACATGTTGGTCAGGCCGCCGGGCGCGCGGTCCGTTCTGCGGCCACCGCCGTCTCGGGGCTCCGGGCGCGCCGCAGGGTCGCGCGCACCATGGCGTCGATCCCCTCGGCGGCCGAGGCCTCCGAGAACAGGGCCTCGTAGCGTTCCCGGGCCGCCCGGCCGAAGCCGCGCCAGCCGGCCGGGTCGGTGGCGATTCGGGCGAGCACCGTGGCGATCGGCTCCGGGCCGCCGGGCGGCACGATCCAGCCGGTCTTGCCGTCGGCCACCACCTCGGGAAGGCCGCCGATATCCGTGACCAGCGGCGGCACGCCGTAGGACATCGCCTCGATCGCCACCCGGCCGAGCGATTCCGGACGCTGCGAGGGCATCGTCACCACGTCGGCCCAGCGGTAGAGCGCGGACGGATCGTCCACGAAGGGCTGGAGGGTAACCTGCTGCGACAGGCCGGTCTCGGCGATCCGCGCGGCCAGCGCTTCCTCGCGCGCGGCGTCCTCGAAGGCGCTGCCGACGATCTTCAACTCGATCCGGCTGCGGATGGCCGCCGGCAGGGACGCCAGCGCCTCGACCAGCACGTCCTGGCCCTTGATCCGGCTGATTCGGCCGAGCATCAGCACCCGCAGGGGCCGCGTGCCGTCGTAATCCCGCCCGTTCGGCTCCGCCGGTCCGGCGATGCCGTTATAGACCACGCGCGCCGTGGCCTCCGCGGGCAGGGCGTAGGCGCGCTCGGTGGCGCGCGAATTGAACACGACGTTGGCGCCGCTCCAGCGGATCAGCCCGCGCAGGACCTTCAGCACGGCGCCTTCCGGGATCTCGTGCACGTGCACGATGCTGCGCCCCGGCAGCAGGCGGGCGGCGAGCAGGTAATCGGCCACAACCGTGGTGTTGATGTAGACGAGATCGCTGTCGCGGATCCGCCGGAGCGCCCGGGCCACCGCGAAGGGCAGGGCCATCATTCCCAACGTGGCGAGGCGGGCGAGGTTCTTGCGCCGCAGGATCCACAGCGGCTCGATCACGATCGCGTCGGCATAGGGCTCGAGCGCCGCCACGATCGGGCCGCGCCGGGGCAGGACGATTTCGATCCGCGCGGTGGGATGGGCGGCCCGGATGGTCCGCACCGTCTCGATGAAGCAGCGATCCGATCCGTAGAGCTCGAAGCCCTGATGCACGCAGGTGATGCGCGTGACCGGCGCGCTTCCCGCTTGGCGCCCGAACGCGAACGTGCCGGTCGTCCCGGTCGCTCCCGAATCGGTGGCGGTGTCGCGCCGCAGGGCGGGGGGCGCATCCGGCCGCAAAGCCGAGGGACGCGGTGCCACGCCGCCGCCAACTGGGCTAGAAGATGAAGCCAGTATCGAACTATCTACCATAAGATGAAAACTTATCGATCTATAACAACCGAGGGTTGTATCGCCTATTTAGGCGACCGTTATTCCTGCCGCTGTACAATATGAACCGATAACAGGAAAGGAAGAGCCGTGCCCGTCGATGCGCCCACACTACTTATTCTTGGGACGCGCGGGATTCCGGCCGCCCATGGCGGCTTCGAGACTTTCGCGGAACGGCTTGCGCTGCATCTCGCCAGTCGCGGCTGGCGGGTCGGCGTCTATTGTCAGGCGGAGGTCGAGCGGGTGCGGGACCGGGTCTCGACCCGGACCTGGAACGGCATCACGCTGATCACCGTGGAGGTGGCCCTGCGCGGTCCGGCCGCGACGCTGGCCTTCGATGCGTTCTGCGTGAAGGACGCGGCGACGCGAGGCGGCGTCTGCCTCGTCCTCGGCTATAACGGCGCGGCGTTCCTGCCCTACCTGCGGGCGCGCGGCGGCCGGATCCTGACCAACATGGATGGAATCGAGTGGCGCCGGCCGAAATGGCCGCTGCCGGTGCGGGCGTTCTTCTACGGGAGCGAATGGATCGCGGCCTGGTCGTCGCAGCGGCTCGTGGCCGACCATCCGGCCATCGCCGACCATCTGGCCCGCCGCCGCCCGCGTCGCGCCATCGCGACGATTCCCTACGGGGGCGATCCGCCGCCGGCGAATCTGCGGCCACCGCCCCTGGGGCTCGAGCCGGGGCGCTACCTGGTGTCGATCGCCCGCATCGAACCCGACAACAACATCCTGACCCTGGTCGAGGCGTTCTCCCGCAAGCCCAGGGGCATGCGGCTGGTGGTGCTCGGCACCCTGAAGGTCGGCAACGCCTATCACCGCGCCGTCGAGGACGCCGCCGGGCTCGAGGTGCTGATGCCGGGGGCGATCTACGAGCCGGAGATGGTCCAGAGCCTGCGCGTCCACGCGCGCGCCTATCTCCACGGCCACACGGTCGGAGGCACCAACCCGTCGCTGGTGGAAGCCCTGTGGGCCGGCAACGCGGTGATCGCGCACGACAACCCGTTCAACCGCGGCACCGCGGGCGAAGGCCAGTTCTACTTCACCGACGGCGACAGCTGCGCCGCCGCCATCGAGCGGGTCCTCACCGACGAGGGTGCGGTCGCGGCCGCCCGGGCCGCGGCGCGTGCCCAGGCCGAACGGTTCCGCTGGGACGACGTCCTGGCCGCCTATGAGGACGAGCTGCGCCGGGTCGGCGGCTACCCGCGGCTGCCGACCCCGGATCCCCGTCTCAGGGCCCATGCAAGCCCGCAGCGCGCCACGGCCGGGACGGAGGGATGAGGGCGAGCCGGCGGTCCGTGCTGGCCGGTGGGCTCGCCGTCGCCGGCACGGGCGCGCTCCCGGTCGTGGCCGCCCCGGAGCCGCTTCAGCTCCGCCGCGGCATCGCCCTATGGCCGTGGTTCTCGCTCACCACCGAGTTTCCGGCGCCGCGGACCGATTATGCCTGGCCGCCGTTCCAGGCCGACCGCCCCGTGCCGAGCCGGGACGACCTGCGCCGGCTGGCAGAGCTCGGCTTCGACTTCGCCCGGCTTCCGCTCGATCCGGGGCCGTTCGTGGCGTTCACCGGCGCGCGACGGGCCGAGCTTCTCGGCACCCTGTCGGATGCGATCGACGCGGTGCTGGCGACCGGGATGCGCGTCCTGCTCAACGTCCAGGCGAACGCCGCCACCCACCATTCCACGCCGGGCGCCTTCTACGGCTCCGAGCAAGCGCCGCTCTATCCGGCCTATCGCGGCCTGATCGCCGAACTGGCCCGGCTCTGCGCCCGGAAGGGCCCCGACCGGGTGGCGCTGGAGCCGGTGAACGAGCCGCCGCAGGCCTGCGGAGCGGGCGCCTGGAACCGGGTTCAGGCCGGGCTCCTCACCGCCGCGCGCGACGCCGCGCCGGACCTGACCCTGGTGGCGACCGGCGCCTGCGGCAGCCTCGTCTCCGGGCTGACGGCCCTCGACCCGGCAAGCTTCACGCGGTTCGCGCCGCTGCTCTACACCTTCCACTTCTACGAGCCGTATCTGTTCTCCCACCAGGGTGCGACCTGGCTCACCGAGGAGCCGTTCTACCGTTGGCTGAATGCCGTGCCCTGGCCGGGCGCGGCGGCACGATTGCCCGAGACGCTGGCAGCAATCCGGGCCCGCATGGCGGCAGACCGTGCCGTCTCGCAGGCCGAGAAGGCCCGGGATTTCGCGGTGATCGAGGCGAAGCTGCGCGAATACGGCGCGGCCGATCCGGGCCCGGCCTATCTGGCGCAGGCGATGGCTCCGGTCTCGACCTGGGCCGACCTCTACGGGATTCCGGCCCGGCATGTGCTGATGGGGGAGTTCGGGGCGCTGCGCACCGATTCCCGGTACACGGCATCCAGGCCCGCGGATCGCGCGGCCTATCTCGGCGATGTGCGGCGCGCGGCCGAGCGGGCGGGCTTCGCCTGGTCGTTCTGGAACCTGTTCGACGGGCTCGGCCTGATGGACGATGGCCACGCCATCGATCCGGCCCTGGTGGCCGCGCTCGGGCTTGGCAGACGTCGCTAAGCGGGTTCGCTCAGACGTGTTTCCTCCTACTCTCCCCCCTCATCCTGAGGTGCCGGAGCGCAGCGGAGGCCTCGAAGGAGCCTTCCAGCCTGCCGCGCGATCCCTGGAGGGCTC
>NZ_AKFK01000053.1:0-122425 GCF_000272495.1 Methylobacterium sp. GXF4
CCGGCCGCCCGCGGTGCCGAAGGCCCCGGCCGTGCCGGTCCGGGCGCCGGCGATCGGAACGGTCCTGGCGGCAATCCCGGTGCTGCCGAGCGGGGCGGCCGTGATGGCGGCCCGGCCGAGCAGCGTGGCGGGCGTGACGAGACCGGCCCGGGCCAGCGCGGCGACCGCAACGGGCGCGACGAGACCGGCCCGGGTCAGCGCGGCGATCGCGGTGCGGCAGGCGAGCGTGGCGACCGCGGTGGACGCGACGGAGTCCGGGGTGGCCGCGGCGGCGGCTCCGCCCGCGGCGCCGTCACGCGCCTCGACACCCGCCAGCGCACCGAGTTCCGCAGCTCGATCACCCGCCTCGGCGTCTCGCCGCTGCGGGACGTGGCGTTCGGGCTGGCGGTCGGAACCGCGATCCCGCGCTCCGTCAGCCTGCACCGGCTGCCGCCGGCGATCGTCGAGATCGTGCCGGAATACGAGGGCTACGACTTCATCCTGGTGCGCGACGACATCGTGATTGTCGATCCCGACACCTACGAGATCGTCGACGTGATCCCGGCGTAAGCCGCGCCGTCGTTACAGCGCTGCGCGCAGGAGAATTTTTCCTGCGCGCAGCTACAGTCGTTTTGAACACGACGGAATTAAGTTAGAACAGTTCAATGTTTAAATAATCTTCTCAAAATCGATCAAGTTCACACGAACATAATACTATTTTGCCATATGGTGATATATAAAACTTGAGTTAAGTATAAACTTACATCGTAGATATTCGGCGCGTGACGTGCAATGGAGGTCGATACTCTTTCGTTGCTTGGAATTGTGCCGTGTCGAAGCTGAATGATGGGTCCGTCGAAAGAGAGCAAACCGCGCGGCTGCGCCTCGGTTTGGCCGGCCGGGCGACGTTGCTCATCCTGGCGGTCGTGTGCATCTCTTTCGCGGCGAGCTCAGCCTATCTCTACAGGACACAAGCCTCGGCGCTGCGGACGAAGATCGACACCGAGATGTCGGGTCTCAGTGCCTCCGCCGCGCAAAGCGTCGGCAACTGGCTGCGGGGTAAGCTCGATCTGACTCAACTGATGGCCCAGCAGGCATCGCTCGCGACCGCCGGGGCAGCGGCGAATGCCGTGATCGGTGCCCCCGCCGTCCGGGAGACGTTCTATGTCAGTTATGTCGGCCGTCCGGACGGCTCCTACGATATGGTGCCGCAGGATGAGGTGCCACCCGATTACGATCCCCGCCAACGCCCCTGGTACAAGGAGGCCGTGGCCGCCAATGGCCCGGTCCTGACCGAGCCCTACACCTCCGCCAGCCGGGGCGCCCTGGTCATCACCGCCGCGGCGACCGTACGCGATGCGGGTGGTACCCTGCTGTGTGTCGGCGGCGGCGATTTCGAGGCTGGCACCCTGGCCCGCATGATCGCGGGGGTCGCGACCGGCAGCAGCGGCTATGCCTATCTGGTGTCGGGAAACGGCACGGTGCTGGTCCATCCGCGCGCCGAGCTGATCGGAAAATCGCTATCGGATCTGCTCACTGGGCCGCTGCCGAAGATCGGTGGCGGCCTGAGCGAGACGCGCGAGGGCGACCGGCAGACCTTCACAGTGTTCGCCCGGGTCCCCAACCTGCCGCCGTCGCTCGAATGGTATGTCGCCGTGTCGGTCGACCGCGCCGCGTCGCTCGCACCGATCTCGGCTTTGGCGCACGACTTGGTGGTGACCACGCTCCTGGTGCTGCTCGTGCTCGGGATCGTTGTCAGCCAACTGATGACGATCACCGTCGCACGTCCGCTGAACCGCTTGGTCGGCGCGCTGCAGCGCATGAGCCGGGGCGCCATCGATGCCGAGATCGCCGAGGCGCGCCGCAGCGACGAGATCGGCATGGTCGGCCGGGCGGTCGAAGGCATCAAGGCTCTCGTGGCACAGAAGGCCCGCGACGAGGCCGAGGCGCGGCGCCTCGCCGACGAGACCGCCGCGGCGGAGCGCAAGCGCGCGATGATCGCGCTGGCCGATGGGTTCGAGCGGGCCGTCGGGACGATCGTCGGCATGGTCTCGTCCTCGGCCACCGAGCTTGAGGCGACGGCCCAGACCCTGACGGCGAGCGCCACCCAGGCGGCGGCGCAATCGACCAGCGTGGCGGCCGCCGCCGAGGAAGCCGCCACCAATGTCCGCACCGTCGCCGCGGCCGCCGAGCAGCTCGGCTCCAGCGTGCGGGAGATCGCCGGTCAGGTCGAAGGCTCGGCGAACCTGGCGCAGGCCGCCGTCGGCGAGGCGGACCAGACCGGGCATCTGGTGCAGGAGCTGTCCGAGGCGGTGTCGAAGATCGGCGATGCGGTTGGTCTGATCTCCAGCATCGCGGCCCAGACCAACCTGCTGGCACTGAACGCGACGATCGAGGCGGCCCGGGCCGGGGAAGCGGGGAGGGGGTTCGCGGTCGTGGCCTCCGAGGTGAAAGAGCTTGCGGCCCAGACGGGGCGCGTCACCGAAGAGATCACCGGCTACATCACGCGGATCCAGGGCTCGACCGACCACGCCGCCCAGGCGATCGGCGGGATCGTGACGCGCATCCGCGACATCAACGACGTGACCGGCGCGGTGGCGGCGGCGGTTGAGGAGCAGGGCGCGGCGACCCAGGAGATCGTGCGCAACGTCAGCCAGGCGGCGAGCGGGACGGACGAGGTGACGACGAACATCACCGGCGTCGCCCAGGCGGCCGAGCAGACCGGCGCGGCGGCCCATCAGGTGCTGGATGCGGCCACCGCGCTGTCGCGGCAATCGGCGCAGCTCTCTCAGGAGGTCGCGGACTTCCTGCACACCGTACGGGCCGCCTGAGCCAGCCCCGTTCGTGAGCCGTCAGCGCGCTCCGTCGAGCAGCTTCGAGACCACCCGGGCGGTGTAATCGACCATCGGCACGATGCGGGCGTAGTTCAGCCGCGTCGGGCCGATCACCCCGACGACGCCGACGATCTTCTGGGACCCGTCCCGGAACGGCGCGGCGATCAAGGAGGAGCCCGAGAGCGAGAACAGCTTGTTCTCGGAGCCGATGAAGATCCGCACGCCTTCGCCGCCCTCGGCGCGGGCCAGGAGGTCGATGACGTCCTTCTGGGTCTCCAGATCGTTGAAGAGCAGGCGAATCCGCTCGAGATCCTCGACGGCGCGCAGGTCGTCGAGCAGGTTCGCCTGGCCGCGCACGATGAGCTGCCGCGCCTCGCTCGGACCCACGGGCGTGGCAAGGCCGGCATCGACCAGGCGCTCGGTCAGCGCGTCGAGCTCCCGCTTCATCGCCTTGCGGCCGGCCTCGATCTCGGCCCGTAGGGTCCCGAGGGTGCGGCCCTGCAGCCGGGCGTTGAGGAAGTTCGTCGCCTCCTGGAGCGCGCCGGCCGGCAGGCCGGGGGGGAGGTCGACCAGGCGGTTCTCCACCGAGCCGTCATCCGAGACCAGCACCACCAGGGCGCGGGCGGGGTCGAGGCGGACGAACTCGATATGCTTCAGGTGGACATTGGCCTTCGTGGTCAGCACGACGCCGGCCCCACGCGAGATGCCCGACAGCATGGTCGAGGCTTCGGCCAGAGCCGAATCGAAGGTGTGGCCGGAGGCGGCGGCGCGCATCTGCGCCTCGATCCGGGCCTGCTCCTCCTGCCCGACATCGCCGACTTCCAGCATCGCGTCGACGAAGAAGCGCAGGCCCAGCTCGGTCGGCAGGCGGCCGGCGGAGGTGTGGGGCGCGAAGATCAGGCCGGAATGCTCCAGATCCGCCATGACGTTGCGAATCGAGGCCGGCGACAGGGCCATTGGCAGGATGCGCGCCAGGTTGCGCGAGCCCACCGGCTCTCCGGTCGTGAGATAGCTCTCGACGATCTGCCGGAAGATCTCGCGGGCGCGCTCGTTGAGGGCGTCGAGCGCCTGCATCGATGGGCCTTGTGGAATGTTGGGGTTCAGGTCGGTCACGCGGTCATCCTGTCGTCCGATCATGTCCGCCCGGTGTCGCGGGATCAATCCATCCGGCGATGCTTGCCCGCGCCGGCCCGGCGGCCTAAGAGCCCGGCCCTTACTCTCTCACCAGAAAGGGCCCGCGATGCGGCCTTCGAAGCGCGCCGCCGACGAGCTGCGGCCCGTGACCCTCGAGCGCGCGGTCTCGCGCTATGCCGAGGGCTCGTGCCTCGTCAGCTTCGGCAACACCCGCGTGCTCTGCACCGCCTCCCTCGAGGAGCGCGGACCGCCGTGGCTGCGCGGCTCCGGCAAGGGCTGGATCACGGCCGAGTATGCCATGCTGCCGCGCGCCACGCATGACCGGACGCGCCGGGAGATCAATTCGGGCAAGCCGTCGGGCCGCACCCAGGAGATCCAGCGCCTGATCGGCCGCTCCCTCCGGGCGGTGACGAATCTCCCTGCCATGGGCGAGCGTCAGGTGACGGTCGATTGCGACGTGATCCAGGCCGATGGCGGCACCCGCACCGCCGCGATCACCGGCGCCTGGGTCGCACTCTACGACTGTTTCGCCTGGATGCGCACCCGCTCGATCATCTCGGTGGACCCGCTGCGCGATCACGTTGCTGCGGTCTCGTGCGGTTTGTACAAGGGCACGCCGGTGCTCGACCTCGATTATGCCGAGGATTCGGCGGCGGAGACCGATGCCAACTTCGTGCTGACCGGCACGGGCGGCATCGTCGAGGTCCAGGGCACCGCCGAGATGGAGCCGTTCTCCGTGGATCAGCTCCTCGAATTGCTGAACCTCGCCCGCGCCGGCACCGACCGGCTGGTGGCGCTCCAGAAGGAGGCGATCGCGTGAGCCGCCGTCTCACCGGCAAGGTGGTCATCGCCACCCACAATGCGGGCAAGCTCGCAGAGATGCGCGCATTGCTGGCGCCGTTCGGGATCGAGGCGGTCTCGGCCGGCGATCTCGGGCTGCCCGAGCCCGATGAGACCGGGACGATGTTCTCCGAGAACGCCGCGATCAAGGCCCACGCGGCCGCCCAGGCCACCGGGCTGCCGGCCTTCGCGGACGATTCCGGCCTGTGCGTCGACGCCCTCGATGGGGCTCCGGGGATCTTCTCCGCCCGCTGGGCGGGCCCGACCAAGGACTTTTCCGCCGCGATGGCGCGGGTCTTCTCGGAGCTGGAGCAGCGCGGGGCGACGAACCGGAAGGCGCATTTCGTCTCCGCCCTCGTGCTCGCCTGGCCGGATGGCCACACCGAGCTGTTTGAGGGGCGCGTGTTCGGGACGCTCGTTCCGCCGCGCGGCGATGCCGGCTTCGGCTACGATCCGATCTTCCAGCCGGACGGCCATGCCCAGACCTTCGGCGAGATGACCGCCGAGGGAAAGCACGGGGGCGATTGGCAGAAGGGCGAGGGGCTGTCCCACCGGGCCCGGGCCTTCGTGCTGCTGAGTCGCGCCTGCCTGGCGCCGGCTTCCTGATTGCCAAACCGGGCCGGGACGCTCACATCCCGGCAATCATGACTTCGACCGGCCCGGACCATCCGACCCGCGACGCGGGCTTCGGGATCTACCTGCACTGGCCCTTCTGCGCCGCGAAGTGCCCGTATTGCGACTTCAACAGCCACGTCCGGCACGCCGGCGTGGACCAGCCGCGCTTCCTCGACGCGTTCCGGGCCGAGATCGCCCACAACGCCGCCCGCACCCCCGGCCGCACCGTCACCAGCATCTTTCTCGGGGGCGGCACGCCCTCGCTGATGGCGCCCGCGACGGTGGCGGGCTTGCTCGACGCGGTGGCGGGGCATTGGGCGGTGGCGCCCGATGCCGAGATCACCCTGGAGGCCAACCCGTCGAGCGTGGAGGCCGACCGGTTCCGCGGTTACCGCGCCGCCGGGGTGAACCGGGTGTCGCTCGGCGTGCAGGCCCTGGACGATGCCTCCCTGAAGAAGCTCGGGCGGCTGCACAACGCCGCGGAGGCGTTCGCGGCGATCGGCGTCGCGCAGGCGGTGTTCGACCGGACCTCGTTCGACCTGATCTATGCCCGGCCCGACCAGACCCCCGCTTTGTGGCGGGCCGAGCTGAGCGAAGCGCTCACCCGCGCCGCCGAGCACCTGTCGCTCTACCAGCTCACCATCGAGCCCGGGACGCCGTTCCACGGGCTGGCCGCCGCCGGGAAGCTGGTGACGCCGGACGACGAGACCGGGCGCGTCCTCTACGACGTGACCCAGGAGGTCTGCGACCAGGCGGGCCTGCCCGCCTACGAGATCTCCAACCACGCCCGGCCGGGCGCCGAATCCCGACACAACCTGCTCTACTGGCGCTACGGCGAATATGCCGGCATCGGCCCGGGCGCGCATGGCCGGCTGGTCGCTCCGGCGGGCCGGATCGGCACCGTCACCGAGCGCGGTCCGGAGGAATGGCTTGCCCGGGTCGAGCGCGACGGACACGGCATCGTCGAGACCGAGACGCTGCAGGCCGCGGACCAGGCCGACGAGTTCCTCGTGATGGGCCTGCGGCTCGCCGAAGGGATCGACCCCGAGCGCTACGCCGCCCTGAAGGGCCGGCCGCTGAACGGCAACCGCATCGGCATGCTTGTCGGCGACGGCCTGCTTCACCGCCTGCCCGGCGGGCGGATCGCGGCGACGCCGCGCGGCGCGCCGGTGCTCAACGCCCTGGTGGCCGAACTCGCGGCCTGATCAGGTTCCGGGTTTGGCCAGGACGCGCGGGGCCGGGCTGACCAGGGTCGCGGCGTTGTTGCGGATCTCGTAGACTGCCAGCGACCGGTCGCTCAGCCCGTCCGGCCGGAACCGGAAGGTGCCGTCGGTCCCGGCGAAGCCCGATGGGTTGGTCAGCGTCGTCTCCGCGAAGCGCTGAGAGCCGTATTGCCGTGTCAGCGCCGCCGACAGCATCACCGCGTCGTAGGCCAGCGAGGCGACCCGCGGCGGCACCGCGCCGAACCTTATCTGATAGCGGCCGCTGAAATTCGAGAAGCCGGTCCGGTCGGGCGAGGCGAACCGTCCGCCCTGCAGCGCCGGCAGCGCGAACAGGGCCGGCTCGTTCCAGAGGGCCGTGCCGATCGGCCGGACCCGGGCGGGATTGTAGCCGGCCTTGGTGAGGGACGCGGCGACCGCGGGCATGGCCTCGGCCGTCTCCGGGATGAACAACGTGTCGGCGGTGGCGCCGGCCCCGGTGATCACCCGGGCCAGCCTTTCGACCGCCGGCCCCGGCGCACCGGACGGATAGCGCTCGACCGCCGCCACCCGGGCACCCTTGCGGGCGACGGCCTCGCGGAATTCCGCCTCGACCGCGTTGCCGTAGGCCGTCTCGGGAATCAGCGCCGCGAAGGAGCGGCGGCCGGCGGCCACGGAATCGTCGATGATCCGGTCGACCTCCGGCTGCGGCAGGAAGCTCAGGAGATAGACGCCCCGGGCCGCCACGGAGGCATCCGTCGAGAAGCCGATCACCGGCTTGCCCGCAGCCTTGGCGGGCACGGCGGCGGCCTGGACGTTGGCGGCGAAGACCGGGCCGAGCACGATGTCGGCACCCTGCTTCAGGGCCTCCTGGGTCGCGTCCCGGGCGCCGTCGGCGCTGCCGTGATCGTCCTCGACCAGGATCGTCAGGTCGGGCTGCTGCGACTCGTCGTAGGCGAGTTGGGCCGCGTTGCGCATCGCGCTGCCGACCGCCACGCCCGTGCCGGTGAGCGGCAGGACCAGCGCGACCTTCACGGCGCCGGTACCGATGCGGTTGCTCCCGGCAGCGGCCGGGGTCAGCGGAGCGCCGGCCGACGGGGCGGGCGCGTTGCCGAGCGGGACCTCGGCCGGCGGCGACAGCTCCGCCCGGGCCGGAGCGCCGCGGCGGGCCGCATGCCCCTCCCCGAATCCGCCGACGCAGCCGCCGAGCGCGAGAGCGCTGAGGGCGACGGTCAGGGCGGCGACACGCGCGAGACGGGTCCGCCCACACTTCGGACGCACCATGGCGCGGGCTCCTTCGGGCATGTCCGGCCAACCTGACCGGGCCGATTTCAAATGTAAACGCGGCGCTGCCGGTTTGCCCCCGGTCTCGACGCGCCGCCGCGACGCGAGGCGTGGAGTGTGGCAAGATCGCCCGCGATGACACGTCGATTCGATGCCCCGGGGCCCGCGATCTCAACCAAATCCACCGCCACGCCCCCTGCGCAGAAGCCCGGTGCGGACCGGCCGCGGAACACCACCTTCACGGCCTTCGGGCTGGCCAGCGAGACCGAGCCGCTATCGCCCGGGCTGCACATCGTGGCGACGCCGATCGGCAACCTGCGCGACATAACCATCCGGGCGCTCGCCACCCTGGCGGCGGCCGACGCGGTGCTGGCCGAGGATACGCGCGTCACCCGGACGCTGCTGGCCCATTACGGCATCACGACGCCGCTGCTCGCCTATCACGAGCACTCGAACGACACCGTGCGCGACCGGATGGTGGCGCGGCTTCGGGCCGGTGAGGCCCTCGCCCTGGTCTCGGATGCCGGCACCCCCCTCGTCTCCGATCCGGGCTACAAGCTGGTCCAGGCCGCGATCGAGGCGGGGATCGCGATCACCCCCGTTCCCGGGCCGTCCGCCGTCATGACCGCGCTGGTGGCGGCGGGCCTGCCCACCGACCGGTTCTTCTTCGAGGGTTTCCTGCCGCAGAAGGCCGGCGCCCGGCGCAACCGCCTCGAAGCCCTGACCCAGGTCCCGGGTACGCTGGTCCTGTTCGAGTCGCCCCACCGCCTGCCCGAGATGCTGGCGGATGCCGCTGCGGTGCTCGGCGCCGACCGTCCGGCCGCGGTCACCCGCGAGCTGACCAAGTTCTACGAGACGATCCGCCGGGACACGCTGGGCTCCCTGAGCGAACGCTTCGGCCAGGAGGGCGCGCCGAAG
The DNA here is from genome assembly GCF_000272495.1 of Methylobacterium sp. GXF4. Taxonomy (NCBI): domain Bacteria; kingdom Pseudomonadati; phylum Pseudomonadota; class Alphaproteobacteria; order Hyphomicrobiales; family Methylobacteriaceae; genus Methylobacterium; species Methylobacterium sp. GXF4. The sequence goes on from NZ_AKFK01000053.1 coordinate 8,804, forward strand.
GGCGAGATCGTCGTCATCATCGGCGCCGCGACCCATCCGGACCGCCCGGTCGAGGGGGATGCCGCCCTCGACGGGTTGATCCGCGCCGCGCTGGAGCGGCACTCCATCAAGGATGCGGCGAGCCTCGTCGCGGACGAGACCGGGCAGCCGCGCCGGGCCATCTATACCCGGGCGCTGGCCCTGGCCCGGGACAGCCAGGGGTGAACGAGACCGTGCCGGACCAAGCCCTGCGGCGGCGCGCCGCCCATCTGCGCGGACACCGGGCCGAGTGGCTGGCGATGGCGGCCCTTCTGCTGAAGGGCTACTGGCCGATCGGGCGCCGGGTGAGCTTCGCCGGGGGAGAGATCGACCTGATCGTCCGCCGTCCGCGCACCATCGTGTTCGTCGAGGTGAAGGCGCGGTCCAGCCTGGACGAGGCCCGCGTCGCGATCGACGCGGCCAAGAGGCGGCGCTTCTCGCGCGCCGTGCGGGCCTGGATCGGCCGCAATCCCTGGTGCGCGGGAATGACCCTGCGGGCCGACGCGGTCTTCGTCGGCCCCGGCGAATGGCCGGCCCATTTGCCGGACGTCTTCACCATCGAGGGCTTGTAGGAGGGACGTTCAGCCCCGGGCGGCGCGGATCGCGCCGATCAGCGTGCGCTTGAGATCGGCCTGGCTGAACGGCTTCTGCACCACCGGCCGGTCGCGGAACGGCTCGCGGATGCCGGCGCCGCCATAGCCCGTGGAGAACACGAGCGGCAGGTCGCGCTGCACGATCGCCTCGGCCACCGGGTAGATCGGCTCGCCGGCCACGTTCACGTCGAGGATCGCGATCTCGAACGTCTCCTGCGAAGCCATCTCAAGCGCGGTCGAGAGCCGTGCGGCCGGTCCGACCACGGCACAGCCGAAGTCGAGCAGCATGTCCTCGAGGAGCATCGAGATTGCGGCTTCGTCTTCGACGACGAGCACGCGGACGCCGTTCAGGACGTCATCGTTGGGGTCAGCAGTCACGCCGGGCCGTCTTCCCTTCGATCACCCCCGAACCGGGGATCTTGCCGTGCGGTTGGTATCGCCTCGCGAGCCGCTGGAGTAGCGCTGAGAAGCGCCGGGCGGCATCGCCAGGCGGTCCGCGAGACCACCCGTGGCGTCGCCTGGAATACCGGACGTGTCAAGCGTTCGCTTGCCGTTCCCAGGTGAATGACCGCGTCGATGTTAACCGACGATACATTTTTGCCGGTTTCCGGCCCGGCATCGCGCGACGCGACCGATCATTCGTCCTTGAACGTGACCTTGGCGCCGCGGCTCACATGCGCCGCGAGGTCACGGGCGTTCCAGTTGGTCAGCCGGATGCAGCCGTGGGACTCGGTTTTCCCGACCTTCTCGGGCTCGGGCGTCCCGTGGATGCCGTAGCTTGGGATCGCAAGGTCGATCCAGACCAGGCCGACTGGATTGTTCGGCCCCGGCTTGATCGAGAATTTCTGCTGCGTTTTCACGCCCTTGAACGCGTATTTCGGGTTGTAAGTGTAGTCCGGGTCGAACGCGACGCCCTTCACCTTGGTCTCGCCGCTCGGCGCCGGCTTCTCGGTGCTGCCGATCGAGGCCGGGTAATAGCCGAGCAGCTTCCCGTCGGCCCCGAAGGCGCGGACGTCGTGGCTGGTCTTGTCGACCTCGATCCGCTCGACCTTGGGCTCCTGCGGCAGGTCCTTGCCCTTGGGCTTGTCCAGGCCCATCGGATCGACCGCGGCCACGATGATCGACGTGCCGGCCTTGTCGAGGGGCTTGTCCGGATTGAGGGCGCTGACGAGGTCGCGGCTCATGTGGAACCGCTCGGCCAGCATCTCCCGCGGGTTGGTGTAGCCGAGCTCCTTGAGGTCGGCCTGCTCTTCCATCTTGGGCGGGATCTTCTCGACATAGGGGCCGGACGCGTCCGCGTCGGTGATCGCGTAGTCGGACACGGCCGGCTTGTCGCTCGTCGCCTGGAGCTTGTCCCAGAGCTCCTGCGTCAGGTCCCGGGTCGCGGGCAGCCCCTGCGCCACCGCGAAGGCCGAGAGCGCCTGCTGGTAATTCTCGCCCTTCAAGCCGTCGATCGCCCCCGGGAAGAACCGTGCGCGATCCAGCAGGATCTGCGCCTTCACGATCAGCGCGTCGGGTTTGTCGTCGGATTTCTTGGCGGCCCGGGCCTTCTTGCCGGACTTCTTCTCCGCCTTCTTCGCAGTCTTGTCGGGCTCCGGCGCCTTGAAGGTCGCGCCGTTGATCGCCTCGGCGGTCAGTGCATGCGCCTTGTCGGGCTGCGCCAGGGCGGCCCCCGGTGCCGCCAGGCTCAACACCAGCAGAGCCGCGCAAACCGGCCGCGAGGATCTCCGCATCATGGACGTACAGCTCTCCGGGAGCAGGCGCGCTCCGGTCGCACAAGTATCGAGCGCGCTTGAACGTTCCGCTGCCGGGCCCGGGCTACTCGCACAGGCGATGCCCGGCGTTGCGCTCGCGTTCGTCGAGGTGGAAGTGGTTGGCATGGGCCGCGTTGCTGCCCGGCCCCAGGACCGTGCGGAAGAAGCCGCAGGCCTTGCCCCGGATCGAGGCCAGGAACTCCGCCTCTTCGGATCCCGCCGGCATCGCCTTGACCGGGATGCCGGCGCGACCGGCGAAGGTGAAGCCCATCACGTCGACGGCCGCCGCGAAGGCGTGGTCGCTGAGCTTGGCATCGACATCGTGGTTCTGCCCCCGGCAGACATAGGTGCCGCCGAGTTCGACCCCGGTCAGCGGATGCTTGAGCGTCCGGTCCGCCGCGACCTGGACCTCCGTGGCCCAGCGCGCGAAGGATTCCGCGACCTGGCAGGTCAGCGTCGCGCCCCCCGGCAGCGCGATCCCGTCGGCGAGCTTGGTCACCTTCAGCGGCAGCGGCGCCGTGCATTGGCCCTCGGCGATGGGCGGCAGCGGCTCGAACTCGACGCCGAGGCGCTTCAGGCGTGTCCGGCAGGCGGTGTCGTCCGGGGGGGAGACCTTGAGGGCGAGCGCGGCCTCGCCGGACAATTCCGGAGGGCGCTCCGGCGGGGTCGGGGGCGGCACCGGCATCCCGGGCTTCTGAGCCTCCGCGGCACCGTCCTTGGCCGGCGGGGTCGGCTCGGCAGGACGCGCCGGGGGCGTCGGCTTACCGGATTCGGCTGTGGGCGCAGGCTTCTGCTCCGCCGGCTGGGCCGGCTTCAGCTCGCTCGGCCGCTCGGGCGGAAGCGGCGGTGGCACCGGAACGGCGGGCGCCTCCGCGGCCGAGCCCGGCGCGGGCGCCAATGCGCAGAGGACCAGGGCGAGGGCGCTTGAGGCCAAGAAGATCGTCGGTCGGCGGGGCGGCATGGGACCTCGAAGCGCGGGCATAGGCCGGGGGAAACGAACGGAACCGCATTCGGATCACATCGGCCCGGTTGACGGGGCTGCCGATCGGGCCTCTGTCTTCCGTCAAAGGGCCGCGGACCCCATCTCGCGGCCCGGATGACGGGCCGCACGCCCGTCGGACCAACGCACCATCGAGGACCGAATGCCGGATGTCGCCGATGCCGGGCTCCCGAGCCTGCCGCAGGACAACCCCTTCCGCGACGCGCAGTGGAGCACGCCGCACGGCCTGCCGCCGTTCGAGCGGATCGAGCCGGAGCATTACATGCCGGCCTTCGAGGCGGCGCTCGCTGCCCACTCTGCCGAGATCGCGGGCATCGCGTCCGACACGGCGCCTGCGACCTTCGCCAACACCGTCGCCGCGATGGAGCGCGCCGGCCAGGCCCTCGAGCGGGTCGCCGGCGTCTTCTACAACCTGACCGGCAGCAACACGAACCCGGAGTTGCAGGCGATCGAGCGGACGATCGGACCGAAGCTCGCCCGGCACGGCAGCACCATCTACCTCAACCCGCAGCTCTGGGCGCGCATCTCGGCGGTCGACGCCGAGGCGGAGGGTCTGGGGCCGGAGGAACGCCGGGTCCTCGACCGCTACCGCATCCGCTTCCGCCGCGCCGGTGCCGATCTCGGTCCGGCCGACAAGGCGCGCATCGCCGAGATCGCCGCGCGGATGTCCGAGCTCGGCACCCAGTTCAGCCAGAACCTGCTCGCCGACGAGAGCAGCTTCACCCTGCCGCTCTCCGGCGAGGACGATCTCGCCGGCCTGCCGCCGTTCCTGCGTGCCGCCGCCGAGAGCGCGGCCCGGGAGCGCGGGCTGGAGGGCCACGTCATCACCCTGTCGCGCTCGCTGATCGAGCCGTTCCTGGTGTTCTCGACCCGCCGCGACCTGCGCGAGAAGGCCTACGCCGCCTGGACGAAGCGCGGCGAGAACGGCGGGACCACCGACAACCGGGCGATCATCGTCGAGATGATCGGGCTGCGCGCCGAGCACGCCCGGCTGCTGGGCTTCGACAGCTTCGCGCATTTCAAGCTCGACGACACGATGGCGGCGAGCCCCGATGCCGCCATGGAGCTGTTGCGCGACGTCTGGACCCCGGCCCGGGCGCGGGCGGGCGAGGAGCGCGAGCGGCTCCAGGCGCTCGTCCAGCAGGAGGGCCACAATTTCGCGCTGCAGGCGCATGATTGGCGCCACTACACCGAGAAGCTGCGCCGGGCCGAGCACGACCTCGACGAGAGCGAGGTCAAGGCGTACCTGCCGCTCGACCGGATGATCCAGGCGGCCTTCGACACGGCCTCGCGCCTGTTCGGCCTGACCTTCGAGGAATTGTTCGACGTGCCGCGCTACCACCCGGACGTGCGCGTCTGGCGGGTCGGCAACCCGGACGGGTCCGAGGTCGGCCTGTTCCTGGGCGATTACTTCGCCCGGTCGTCGAAGCGCTCGGGCGCCTGGATGAGCGCGTTCCGCTCGCAGGAACGTCTGAACGGCACGGTCACGCCGGTCATCGTCAACGTGATGAACTTCGCCAAGGCGCCTCCCGGCGAGAGCGCGCTCCTGTCCTTCGACGACGCCCGCACCCTGTTCCACGAATTCGGCCACGCCCTGCACGGGCTCCTGTCGGACGTGACCTATCCGCTGCTCTCCGGGACATCGGTGTCGCGCGACTTCGTCGAGTTGCCGTCGCAGCTCTACGAGCATTGGCTGGAGCAGCCGGAGGTTCTGCAGGCCCATGCCCGCCACCACCGGACCGGCGAGCCGATGCCCGACGCGCTGCTGCGCAAGCTCCTGGCGGCCCGCACCTTCAACCAGGGTTTCGCCACGGTGGAATACACCGCCTCGGCAATTGTCGACATGACCCTGCACCTCTCGGCGGGCGGCGAATCGGGCCTCGACGTGCCGGCCTTCGAGGCCGACGCCCTGCAGCGGATCGGTATGCCGGCCGAGATCAGCATGCGGCACCGGACGCCGCATTTCGCCCATATCTTCTCCGGCGACGGCTACGCAGCCGGCTACTACAGCTACCTCTGGTCCGAGGTGCTGGACGCCGACGCCTTCGACGCGTTCCGGGAGGCCGGCGACATCTTCGATCCGGAGACGGCGAAGCGCCTGCGCACCTACGTGTACGGCGCCGGCAACCTGCGCGACCCGCGCGACGCCTACACGGCGTTTCGCGGCCGCATGCCGAGCATCGCGCCGCTGCTGAAGAAGCGGGGGCTCGCGGCCTGACCCGAGGGCGGCCGGTAAGGGTTTCGTAAACAAACGTCCTTAACGAACGCTTGCAGGGATTCCCTGCAGGTGGAGTTGGGGGCGATGACGAAGATTGAAGCCAAGCCGGCCCTCTCTCCCGACGAGCTGCTCAAGGCCGTCGTGGCGGGCAAGGCGGATCCGAAGCCCGAGCCGGCCCCGGCCCCGGCCGCGCCGCGTTTTCCGATGCCGTCGCTCGCCGGGATCGACCTGCGCCGCTACGCGATTCCGGGCGCTGCCCTCGCGGTCGGCCTGCTCGTCGGTGCCGGCGTCGCCGCCCGCTCAGGCTCGGGCAGCGTGCCGAGCGATGCCGTCGTGGCGTTGAGCGCCACCGTCGATGCCGGACGGACCGAGACCGCGCGTCTCGGCGCCGACATCGCGCAGCTCCACCAAGTCCTCGCGGATCTCCGCGCCGCCACCGACACCGCCCGCAAGGAAGCCGGCGCGCGCAGCTCCGCGTTGGGCGAACGCCTGGCGCAGCTCGACAAGAATCTGAATGCCAAGACGGCGGCCCTGGGCGAGCGCCTCGAACAGGTCGAGCGCGAGCAGAGCGGCCGGATCGCCAACCTCGCCACGCAGCTCGAGCGCCGCACATCCGCCGCGGCGATTGTGAAGGCTGAGCCGACCCAGACCGGGAGCCTCGCCGAAACGCGGACGTCGGACGCGAAGGTCGCGGATGCCAAGGCCGTCGAGGCGAAACCCGCAGAGGCCAAGCCGAAGCCCGCCGTCGCGGAGAAGCTTTCGGTGATCGATGCCTGGGCGGTGCGCGACGTCTATGACGGCGCGGCCATCCTGGAGAACCGGCGGCGGCGCATCGTCGAGGTCGGGCCGGGCGACACGCTTCCGGGCGTCGGGCGGGTCGAGGGCGTCGAGCGCCGCGGCCGCGAATGGGTGGTGGTGACGCGCCAAGGCCTGATCACGCCCCAACCCTGGTAAGGACGGCTCAGCGTCCCTGGAGCGTGGCCGAGGCGAGCTCGTCGGTGGGGGTCGGAAACCGCGGCTCGAGCGACAGCGGGTCGGCCATCGCGGCGGCGCGTTCGGCCCGGCGGCGGCCGTGACGCAGGGCGCGGGTCTGTGCCGCGCGGGTCGGATGCAGAATCGCGGCGAGGAGCGCCTGGCCCTCGAACGCGCTGTCCAGGTTTTTGGCTTCGAAGACGGGCATGGCCGGCCTGCTTGAGTGCGAGCCGGTCATCCGCCGATGGCAGTGGCCCGGATCGCATCCCGAATAACGGGGATCGCGTGGACGGGTTCCGCTAAGCTTTCGCGGCGAAACCACTTTTTTACGATTGTCCAGGCGCGGCCCGAAAACAGTGCGGCGGCACACATAGCACTGGCCGGAGGCGCGTCCCGAAAGGCGGTCTGCCGCTTTCAGGACGCGGGTATCGTCAGACGAACTGGTTGAGCCCCGGGATCGACCCGATAATCGGGCCCATCGCGTCCTCACCGACCTTCTCGCGGCCGAAGGCGAACAGCTCCTGGCCGAGGGGCTGCATCTGGCCCATGGGCACGCCGGCCGCCATCAGCTTCTGGCCGAGCGCCATGACGCCACCGCCGCCCATCATGCCGCCGAGCATGCCCATGAGGCCGCCACCGCCGCTCTCGCCGGCATTCGACTCGGCGATCAGCGACTCAGAACCGGGCAGCGCGGCCAGGAGCTGATTGACCTCGGTCTCGGGACCCTCCTTCTGCAGGAAGGCCAGGATATGCCCGATGGCCGTCTGTGCGGTCGCGGCGTCGAGCCCGGTGCGGGCGGTGACGCGGGCGAGCAATTCTTCCATGGCGCTGATCTCTTCGGAACGTTTCCAGACGTCCTTCGACTCTGAGCCGCCGGAAATCAAGCGCGGGTCCTGACTTCGCGGGCAAACCGCAACCCGGACCTTTCGGTCGGCCCGGGACCGGCAATCGCCGGGCCGGCCTTGCGCCGCGTCGCGCGCCGTGGCCTCGTAGGCGGTGGCGCAGGACAGCGGTAAGCTCTGCGCCCCGGTCGTTCCGCTGCAGCGATTCTCGCCGCCCTTCGGGGCCTTTCCAGCGGATCGACCGAACGCGCATTGGGCGACACGGGTGAGGGAGACACGGGTGAGCGATCTCAAGACCCTTCGCGGCCTGTCCGGGCTCAGTCCGGAGCCTGCGAGCCTGAAGAAGGCCGCGCTGATCCTCATCGATATCCAGAACACCTATCGCGACGGGGTGCTGCGCCTGACCGGGGTCGAGCCGGCGGTGGCGCAGGCCAAGATCCTGCTGCGGCGGGCGCGGGAGGCCGAAACGCCGGTGATCCATATCCGGCACAATGCCGGGCCGGGCTCGCCCTTCGACATCACGGCGGCGAGCGGGCAGATCTGCGAGGAGGTCGTGCCGCAGGACGGCGAGGCGGTGCTCACCAAGGCGTTCCCCAGCGCCTTCGTGGGGACGGACCTGGAGGATCGGCTCAAGCGCGCCGGGGTGACCGACCTGATCCTGGCCGGCTTCATGACCCATATGTGCGTCAACTCGACGGCCCGCTCGGCTTTCAATCTCGGCTTCCAGCCCACCGTCATCGCCTCCGCGACCGCCACCCGCGACCTCCCGGCGCCGGACGGCTCGGTGGTGCCGGCGGCGCAGTTGCAGGCGGCGAGCCTGGCGGCCCTCGGCGACCTGTTCGCGGTCGTCGCCCGCGACGTCGACGCGGTCCGTCACTAGAGCGCAGTTCGCCGAAGTGCTCCGGTCCGACGCGAGCGAGCGCATCACAACGAGACTTTAGAGCCGAGCCCGACTCAATGTGATCGAGCACGGCGCGCGCACGCGCAGCCGCGGCCGCCGCGGGATGACCGTCGCGAGGCACATGCGTGCATTGCACCATGGGGTTGCCGGCGGCGGAACATCGTCGGCGGCCATGCGGTTCCGACCCGAAAATGCGGAGCCGAACCATGCGCATCGAGAACGTCGCCGATCTGATCGCCGAGACCCTTCAGGAAGCGGGCGTCGCGCGCGTCTACGGGGTGGTGGGCGACAGCCTGAACGGGATCACCGAGGCCCTGCGCGCCCGCGGGCGGATCGACTGGATCCACACCCGCCACGAGGAGGCGGCGGCCTTCGCGGCGAGCGCCGAGGCGCAGGTCACCGGCAAGCTCGCGGTCTGCGCCGGCTCCTGCGGCCCGGGCAACCTCCACCTGATCAACGGCCTCTACGACGCGCATCGCAGCCGGACCCCGGTCCTGGCTATCGCGGCCCAGATCCCCTCGGCCGAGATCGGCTCGGGCTATTTCCAGGAGACGCGGCCCACCGAGCTGTTCCGCGAATGCAGCCATTATTGCGAGCTGGTCTCCGACCCGTCGCAGATGCCGTTCGTTCTGGAGAACGCGATCCGCGCCGCCGTGGGCGAGGGGGGCGTCGCCGTCATCGTCATCCCGGGCGATGTCGCCCTGCGCGACGCCCCCAAGCGCGCGCTCGCGCCCCATGCCGGGCTGATCCCGGCCAAGCCCGTCGTGCGGCCGGCCGATTCCGAGCTGGACGCGCTGGCGGCGCTGCTCAATGCCGGCAAACGCGTGACGCTGCTGTGCGGTCGCGGCTGCGCCGGCGCCCATTCCGAGCTGCTCCAGCTCGCCGAGGCGCTGAAGAGCCCGATCGTGCACGCGCTGGGCGGCAAGGACCATGTCGAGTTCGACAATCCCTACGATGTCGGCATGACCGGCCTGATCGGATTCTCGTCCGGCTACGCCGCCATGATGGCCTGCGACACCCTGCTGATGCTGGGCACGGGCTTTCCCTACAAGCAGTTCTACCCGCAGGACGCCAAGATCGCCCAGGTCGACCTGCGCCCGTCCGAGCTCGGCCGCCGCTGCCGGATCGAGCACGGGCTCGTCGGCGATGTCGGGGCGACGATCCGGGCGCTGCTGCCCCGGCTCAAGCCCAAGGCCGACCGGTCGTTCCTGGATGCCAGCCTGAAGCACTACGCCAAGGCCCGGACCGGCCTCGACGAGCTTGCGACGGCCAAGCCAGGCGGCCCGCTCCACCCGCAATATCTCGCCAAGACGATCAGCGAGTCGGCCGCCGAGGACGCGATCTTCACCGCCGATGTCGGCACGCCGACCATCTGGGCGGCGCGCTACCTGGCGATGAACGGCAAGAGGCGCCTGCTCGGCTCCTGGGTCCACGGCTCGATGGCCAACGCCCTGTCGCAGGGCATCGGCGCCCAGGCCGCGGAGCCGAATCGGCAGGTGATCGCGCTCTGCGGCGATGGCGGCTTCGCCATGCTGATGGGCGATTTCCTGACGCTGCGCCAGCACCGCCTGCCGCTGAAGGTGGTGGTGTTCAACAACGGCACCCTCGGCTTCGTCGAGCTGGAGATGAAGGCGGCTGGCTATCTCGAGACCGGCGTCGCGCTCGACAATCCGGACTTCGCCGCGATGTCACGGGCGGCCGGCATCTTCGCCCTGCGGGTCGAGGATCCGGCGGAGCTGCCCGGCGCCATGCGCGAGTTCCTAGCCTTCGACGGGCCCTCGCTGCTCGATGTCCGCACCGCTCGGAACGAGCTCTCGATGCCACCCAAGATCGACGGGCAGCAGGTGAAGGGCTTCAGCCTCTACGTGCTGCGGGCCGTGATGGACGGGCGCGGTGACGCAGTTCTCGACCTCGCCAAAACCAACCTCATCCGGTAGACCTGCCCGGGCAATCTAGACCCGTTCCAGACCGACGGCACGGGCGATCCAGGGAGGTTCCGGACCATGCGGGTCGGCCTGTTCGTGCCGTGCTACGTCGACGCTTTCGAGCCGGAAGTCGGGATCGCTACGTTGGAGCTGCTGGAGCGGTTCGGTTGCACGGTGGAATACCCGTTCGACCAGACCTGCTGCGGCCAGCCCATGGCCAATACTGGCTGCCACGCCGAGGCCGCCGCCACCGAGGCCCTGTTCGTCAAGAATTTTTCTGGCTTCGACTACGTGGTGGCGCCCTCGGGCTCCTGCGTGCACCAGGTCCGCGAGCACCTGACCGCGATCCCGCAGACGGACGAGGTCCAGAAGGTCCGCACCAGCACCTACGAGCTGGTCGAGTTCCTGCACGACGTGCTCAAGGTCGAGTCGCTGCCGTGGGCCGAGTTCCCGCACAAGGTCGCCTATCACGGCAATTGCAACGCGCTGCGGGGCATCCATCACGCCCGGCCCTCCGAGATCGTGAAGCCGTACTTCTCCAAACCCCTCGACCTGCTCCGCTTGGTGAAGGGCGTCGAGCTGGTCGATCTCGCCCGGCCCGACGAGTGCTGCGGCTTCGGCGGGACCTTCTCGGTGTTCGAGCCCGCGGTCTCGGCCAAGATGGGCTACGACAAGGTCGCCGATCAGAACCGCGCCGGGGCGCAATACGTGGTCTCGGCGGATTCGTCCTGCCTGATGCACCAGAAGGGCTGCGCCGAGCGCCTCGGCCTGCCGCTCCGCTACATCCACATCGCGCAAGTGCTGAACGGAGCCGCCGCATGAGCGTCGAGGACCTGAATCCCCGCGCCCGCGAAGGCATCATCCACCCTGAGGTCCGCGCCGCCGACGACGAGAGCGAGCGCGGCCAGGACGGTGGTCGCCTCCAGCACGCCGAGGCCGCGACCAAGCCGATCCGGGCGCCGCAAACCCGGGAGCCGCAGCCGCGCGGCGCCAAGATCCGCGGCGACCGCCCGATCGACCAGGCCGAGGCCGCCGAGCGCTTCCTCGCCGCGCCCCTGCACCAGGCCGCCCATGACGAGCGCCTATGGGACCTGCGCAAGAAGCGCGACGCCTCGGCCCACGGCATCCCGGAATGGGAGGAGCTGCGCGAGCTGGCCTCCGCCATCAAGGCGCACACGCTCACCCATCTCGACCAGTATCTCGAGCAGTTCGAGGCCGCCGCGAAGGCCAACGGCGTCCAGGTCCACTGGGCCGCGGACGGCGCCGACCACAACCGCATCGTCCTGGAGATCCTGCGCAGCCGCGGCGCCAAGACCCTGGTGAAGTCGAAGTCGATGCTCACCGAGGAATGCGGCTTCCGCCACCACATGGCGGCCAACGGCATCGAGATCATCGAGACCGATCTCGGCGAGCGCATCCAGCAGCTCGACAACGAGGAGCCGAGCCACATCGTGGCGCCGGCGGTCCACAAGACCCGCATGGACGTCGCCGAGGTTTTCGCCAAGACGCTCGGCACCGATCCGGACAACGACGACGCCCATTACCTCGCCGAGAGCCAGCGCGAGACCACCCGGCCCTACATCCTGAAGGCGGATGCCGGCATGACCGGCTGCAACTTCGCCATCGCGGAGACCGGCACGGTCGTCACCTGCACCAACGAGGGCAATGCCGATCTGTCCGGCAACGTCCCGCCGCTGCAGATCCACTCGATCGGCATCGAGAAGATCATTCCCAAGGTCGAGCATCTCGGGGTGTTCATCCGGCTGCTGTCGCGCTCGGCGCTGGGCTCGCCGATCACCCAGTACACCTCGCATTTCCGCGGCCCCCGCAAGGGCACCGAGATGCACATGGTGCTGGTCGATAACGGCCGCTCGGCCCGCCTGGGCCTGGAAGAGTTCTGGACCTCGCTGAAATGCATCCGCTGCGGCGCCTGCATGAACACCTGCCCGGTCTACCGGCGCTCGGGCGGCCTTTCCTACGGGGCGACCTATTCGGGCCCGATCGGGCTGATCATCGACCCGACCTTCAACAAGCGGAAATACTCAACCCTGCCATTCTCCTCGACGATGAACGGCTCCTGCACCAACGTCTGCCCGGTGAAGATCAACATCCACGAGCAGATCTTCGCCTGGCGCAAGGTGCTGGTCGAGGAGCACCACATCCCGGCGCTCAAGCAGGGGATGATGAAGGCCGCGGGCGCGGTCCTGTCCCGGCCGGCCGCCTACCGGGCGGCGATCGGCGCCGCCGATTCGGCGCTCAAGGTGCTGCCGCGCTTCGCCGTCTACAACCCGCTCAACACCTGGGGGAAGAAGCGCGAGATGCCCGAGGCACCGCGCCAGACCTTCCACGCCTGGTACAAGCAGAACCGGATGAAGGACTCCGCCCGATGAGCGCGCGCGACGGCATCCTGGCGGCGCTCAAGGCCAACCGCCCGGCGGGCGAGTATCCGCTGCCGAGCGTGCCGACCTTCACGCCGCTGGTCGGCGACGATCTCGTCGAGGAGTTCGGCGACCGGCTGAAGCGCATGGGCGGCCGCATCGAAGACGGCCGCACCGGCGAGCCCCTGGCGGGCGTCCGTGAGCGGCTGGCCGAGGCCAAGGTCATCGCCTCCGCGGTCCCGGAGATCGAGGGCAACCGCGACCTGCGGGCGGTGCGCTACCCGCAGGAGGTCGAGGATGTCGACGTGGCGGTGGTGCGCGCGGTGTTCGGCATCGCCGAGACCGGCTCGGTGCTGTTCACGGAAGGCGAGCTGATCGTGAACGCGGTCGCCTATCTGGCCCAGCACCTGATCGTGCTGCTCGACCCGGCCGACATCCTCCCCAACGTGCAGGCGGCCTACAAGCGACCGGAATTCGGCCGCTCCGCCTACGCGGTGCTGCATACCGGACCCTCGGCGACCGCCGATATCGAGGGCGTGCTCATCCACGGGGCGCAGGGCGTGCGCTCGCTGACGGTGCTCCTGCTGCCGCGCTGACCGGGAACCGCGATCGGGCGCGCCGCTTGCTTGGGCAGCGATCATCTCGTCGCCCGGCAAGGAGATCCGATGCGCTATACCCTCGGTTGCAGCCTGTCCTACAATATTCTCTCGGACACGACCTTCATCTTCAACCTGGAAGTCGCCAAACTGAAGAGCGTCGAGATCCTCAGCGAGAGCCTGGTGCTCACGCCGAACCTCAAGCGCGATGTCTACACCACGCCGGACCTGTTGAACCGCTATCTCGGCGTCAACGTGCCGATGGGCCAGTTCGCCCTGGAGTACAACGCCGAGGTGGAGCTGACCGTCCATCGGGCCGACCCGGCGACCATCAACGAGACGCCGATCGGCGAGCTGCCGCTGGACATCCTGCCGTTCCTGCTGCCGAGCCGGTTCGTCTCCTCCGACCGGCTGACGCCCTTCGCCCAGGCCGAGTTCGGCGCGCTGCCCAAGGGCCATCAGCGCGTGAACCAGATCTGCAACTGGATCCACGACCACATCACCTACAAGCCGGGCACCAGCGACGGCGAGACCACGGCGGACGAGTCGCTGCTGAAGCGGGCCGGGGTCTGCCGCGACTTCGCGCATATCGGCACGGCCTTCTGCCGAGCCCTCGGCATCCCGGCCCGGTTCGTCAGCTGCTACGCCCACGGCCTCGTGCCGAGCGACTTCCACGCGGTGTTCGAGGCCTATCTCGACGGGCGCTGGTGGCTGTTCGACGCCACCCGCCAGGCCGATCTCGACGGGCTGGTCCGGATCGGCGTCGGCCGCGACGCCGCCGAGATCGCCTTCTCGACGCCCTTCGGCAACATGCAGCCGGTCAACCAGCAGGTCCGGATCCAGCGCACCGACGGCCAGGGCAGCCCGATGCCGCGCACGGTGGACGCGATCTCCACGGAAGTGCCCGCGCCGAATGCCGGCGCGGCCTGACCGGACATTCGCACCGGATCACGGTATCCTGTGATCCTGATCCTTGGATCCCGCACGGGGTGAAACCGCATGGCCTACCGCCACGTCGTCGGCCCACGCACCCACGTCTTCGCCGACCTGGCCACGCTGATGGCCAAGGCGACGCCGATCCGCTCGGGCGACCGGCTCGCCGGCATCGCGGCCGAATCCGCCGAGGAGAACGCCGCGGCGCGCTGGTGCCTCGCCGAGGTGCCGCTCGCCGACATCCTGGCCCGGCCGCTGATCCCCTACGAGCAGGACGACGTCACCCGGCTGATCCTCGACACGCACGACGCCGGCGCGTTCAAAGACATCGCCCATCTCACGGTGGGCGATTTCCGCGAGTTCCTGCTGACCGCCACCCCGGATGTGCTCACCCGGATCGCCCCCGGCGTCACCCCGGAGATCGCGGCGGCCGTCTCGAAGATCATGCGCAACCAGGATCTGATCTCGGTGGCGCGCAAGGCCCGCGTGGTCACCCGCTTCCGCAACACGATCGGGCTGCCCGGGACGCTCGCGGTGCGACTCCAGCCGAACCACCCGACCGACGATCCGAAGGGCATTACCGCGGCGATCCTCGACGGGCTCACGCTGGGCTGCGGCGACGCCGTGATCGGCATCAACCCGGCTTCCGATTCTGTCCAGGCGCTCGGCGACTTGCTCCAGCTCCTCGACGGGGTGATCCAGAAGCACGCGATCCCCACGCAGGCCTGCGTGCTCACCCACGTCACCACCACGCTCGCCGCCATGGAGCGCGGCCTGCCGGTCGATCTCGTGTTCCAGTCGATCGCCGGCACCGAGAAGGCCAATGCCGGCTTCGGGGTGACGCTCGCTCTGCTCAAGGAAGCCCATGAGGCGGCGCTGGCGCTCAAGCGCGGCCCGCTCGGCGACAACTGCATGTATTTCGAGACCGGCCAGGGCTCGGCGCTCTCGGCGGATGCCCATCACGGCATCGACCAGCAGACCCTGGAAGCCCGGGCCTACGCGGTCGCCCGGCCGTTCCGGCCGCTCCTCGTCAACACCGTCGTGGGCTTCATTGGGCCCGAATACCTCTACGACGGCAAGGAGATCATCCGGGCCGGGCTGGAGGACCATTTCTGCGGCAAGCTGATGGGCGTGCCCCTCGGCGTCGACGTCTGCTACACCAACCATGCCGAGGCCGATCAGGATGACATGGACACCCTGCTGACGCTGCTGGGCGCAGCTGGCTGCACCTACATCATGGGCATCCCGGGGGCCGACGATGTGATGCTGAACTACCAATCCACATCGTTCCACGATTCTCTTTACTTGCGCGAGGTGCTGGGCCTGAAGCGCGCCCCCGAATTCGAGGCCTGGCTGCACGGCATCGGCCTGACCGACGGATCCGGCGCGCTGCTGCCGGGATCGGGCGCGCCGCTCCTCGCCGCGGCTCCGGATCTCGCCGCATGAGCGACCCTAGAGAGATCTGGGCCAGGCTCGCCGGGCTGACCCCGGCCCGGATCGGGCTCGGCCGCGCCGGCAGCGGCCTGCCGACCCGGGAGGTGCTGCGCTTCGGTCTCGACCACGCCCAGGCCCGGGATGCCGTGCACGCACCGATGGATGCGGAGGCGCTCGCCGGATCCATCGCGGCGCTCGGCTTCGCCACGATCCCGGTCGCCTCCCAGGCCCCCGACCGGGCGACCTACCTGCGCCGCCCCGATCTCGGCCGCCGGCTCGATCCGGCCGATATGTCGAAGCTCCAGGCTGCGGCCGAGCCCAGCGACCTCGCCCTGGTGGTCGCCGACGGTCTCTCGGCCCGGGCGGTGCACGAGAACGCGGCGCCGCTGCTGAAGGCGTTCAAGCCCCTGGCGGAGCAGTCCGGCTGGCGCCTCACCCCTGTAGTGATCGCCAGCCAGGCCCGTGTGGCGCTCGGCGACGCGATCGGCGAGGCCCTGAAGGCCCGGGCGGTGGCGGTGCTGATCGGCGAACGGCCCGGCCTGTCCTCCCCGGACAGCCTCGGCATCTACCTGACCTTCGGGCCGCAGATCGGCCGCTCGGATGCGGAGCGCAACTGCATCTCGAACGTGCGCGCCGCCGGCCTCACCCACGAGAAAGCGGCGTTCAAGCTGCACTGGCTGCTCGCCCGCGCGCTGACCCTGGGCTTGAGCGGCGTGACGCTGAAGGACGAGAGCGACCGCGCGTTGGAAACGGGCGCAGCGGCGCCGGCCCTGCCGGAGCCGGAACGTCGTTGACCCGACGTGACTGTTTCGCGATCGGCACAAGGCCAGATCCGTCGTCTCAACATTTGATTGACCAACCCCGTCATCCCGGGGCCGCGTAGCGGAGCCCGGGATCCAGAAACACTGCTAGATCAGGATCTTGCGCCGTCGGTTGCTCTGGATTCCGGGCTCGCCTGCGGCGCCGCGGAATGACGGCGGCGGGGTCTCGGCTGCATGGCGCCAGTGGTACGGCGCGTCTCTAAGCCTTGGAACCCGTCTCGTTTAAGCCTGATCTGCCGCGTTAAGCAGCCGAAGGATTATCCTTAACCTAATCTCATGCCGGCAATCGACCCGAAGCGTGGCTGTGGCGGGGTCGCAACACCGTAAAACGATCCCGGGTCTGCCCTGAGACCTGCCCGCAAACGCCGCGATCCCGCCATAGTCCGAGCCCACCTCAACAACTGCGGTAAACGGCAAGTTCGACAACGATTTACCGTTTCGAAACGAGGATTTCCCGAGCACGCGGACGGCCCTCCCGGCGCATCGCGAACGGCGACGCGCCGCGGTCTCCTGCACCCTCGGGACTGGCGGCGCGAAGGCTTGGTTCGGGTAGATGGACACGCGTTTGAACGACAAGTCGAAGCTGCCCAGCCGTCACGTCACGGAGGGGCCTGACCGGGCTCCGCATCGCTCGTATCTCTACGCGATGGGCCTGACCCGGGAGCAAATCCACCAGCCGCTGGTGGGTGTCGCCTCCTGCTGGAACGAGGCCGCCCCCTGCAACATCTCGCTGATGCGCCAGGCGCAGGCGGTGAAGAAGGGCGTCGCCGCGGCCCACGGCACCCCGCGCGAGTTCTGCACCATCACGGTCACCGACGGCATCGCCATGGGCCATGGCGGCATGCGCGCCTCGCTGCCGTCCCGCGAGGTCATCGCCGACTCGGTCGAGCTGACCATGCGCGGCCACGCCTACGACGCCCTGGTCGGCCTGGCCGGCTGCGACAAGTCGCTGCCCGGCATGATGATGGCGATGGTGCGCCTCAACGTGCCGTCGATCTTCATCTACGGCGGCTCGATCCTGCCCGGCTCGTTCCGCGGCAAGCCGGTCACCGTGCAGGACCTGTTCGAGGCGGTGGGCAAGGTCGCGGTCGGCGACATGAGCCTCGAAGACCTCGACGAGCTGGAGCAGGTCGCTTGCCCGTCGGCGGGCGCCTGCGGCGCGCAGTTCACTGCCAACACCATGGCGACTGTCTCCGAGGCGATCGGCCTGGCGCTGCCCTACTCGGCCGGCGCCCCCGCACCCTACGAGATCCGGGACAAGTTCTGCGCCACCGCCGGCGAGAAGGTGATGGAGCTGCTGGCCAAGCAGATCCGCCCGCGCGACATCGTCACCCGCAAGGCGCTCGAGAACGCCGCCACCGTGGTGGCCGCCTCCGGCGGCTCGACCAACGCGGCGCTGCACCTGCCGGCGATCGCGCATGAGTGCGGCATCGAGTTCACCCTGTTCGACGTCGCCGAGATCTTCCGGCGCACGCCCTACATCGCCGATCTCAAGCCCGGCGGGCGCTACGTCGCCAAGGACATGTTCGAGGTCGGCGGCATCCCGCTGCTGATGAAGACCCTGCTCGACCACGGCTTCATGCACGGCGACTGCCTGACGGTGACCGGCCGCACCATCGCGGAGAACATGGACCGGGTGACCTGGAACCCGGACCAGGATGTGGTCTACCCGGCCAACCGCCCGATCACCCCCACCGGCGGCGTCGTCGGCCTCAAGGGCAACCTCGCCCCCGAGGGCGCGATCGTGAAGGTCGCCGGCATGGCGGCCGAAAAGCAGGTCTTCACCGGCCCGGCCCGGGTCTTCGACGGCGAGGAGGCCTGCTTCGAGGCGGTGCAGTCGCGGACCTACAAAGAGGGCGACGTGCTCGTGATCCGCTACGAGGGTCCGCGCGGCGGCCCCGGCATGCGCGAGATGCTGTCCACCACCGCGGCCCTCTACGGTCAAGGCATGGGCGACAAGGTCGCGCTGATCACCGACGGGCGCTTCTCCGGCGCCACCCGCGGCTTCTGCGTCGGCCATGTCGGCCCCGAGGCGGCGGTGGGCGGCCCGATCGGCCTGATCCGGGACGGCGACATCATCACCCTGGACGCGATCCAGGGGACGCTCAGCGTCGCCCTGTCCGACGAGGACTTCGCCGAGCGCCGCAAGGCCTGGGCGCCGCGGACGAACGCCGCGACCTCGGGCTACCTCTGGAAATACGCGCAGGGCGTCGGCCCGGCCCTGTACGGCGCCGTCACCCATCCGGGCGGCGCCAAGGAGACGGAGAGCTATGCGGACGTCTAGGACTGACCTCAGCCGGCGCAGGGCGCCGGCCGGGGCCGATCCCGGTCGGTCCCGCTTCCTCAGCCAGATCGCGGCCGCAGCCGGCGTCCTGGTCCTGCTCGCCCTGCCCACCGACGCGCCGCGGGCGCTCGATGCGAGCGTGCGCGCGCCGGTCCAGGTGCCGGTGGCGGATAAGAGCTACCGCTCGGCCAAGGACGCGCTCCGGGCCGGCGTGCGCGAGTACAATGCCGGCGACAAGCAGGGTGCCGCCCGTGCCCTCGAATACGCCGCCGGCCAGGGCCACGCCCTCGCTCTGTGGAAGCTCGGCCGGATGTACGCCGAGGGCGACGGCGTGCCCCATGACGACCTGAAGGCGTTCGAGTTCTTCTCCCGGATCGCCGATGCCAGCACCGACGATGGCCCGGATCCGCAGAACTCGGCCGTGACCGGCAGCGCGTTCACGGCGCTGGGGACCTACTTTCTGGAGGGGATCAAGGGCACCTATGTGCGCCCGAACCCTGAGCGCGCCTACGACATGTTCAACTACGCGGCGTCGTATTACGGCGAGCCCAACGCCCAGTACAATCTCGCCCGCCTCTACCTCGACGGCACCGGTGTCGAGGCCGATCCCCGGCAGGCGGCGCGGTGGTTCAACCTGGCGGCCGAGAAGGGCCATCACCCGGCGCAGGCTTTGCTCGGCGACATGCTGATCAACGGTCTGGGCGGCGTGCCGGTGCAGCGCGTGAAGGGCCTGATGTGGCTGTCGCTCGCCCGCGAGGGTGCGGAGGGCCGCAAGGACGACTGGATCGTCGCGCTCTACGAGAAGAACTGGGCGGCCGCCAACGAGGATGACCGGGCCGAGGCCCAGAGCCAGCTCCAGACCGTCGGCTCGATCCGGCGGCGGCACTGAAGCCGCCGCCGGTCGGGCTCAGCCCTTCTTGGCGTCCTGCGCGGTCTTGAAGGACGGGCGCGCCAGCGTCTCGGCGATGTAGGCCGCGAGCTTGGGCCAGCGTCCGGCATCGACCTGCGCGTCGGCCAGATGGAAATTGTAGAAGCCCGTGGCGACCGAGATGTCGGCGATGCTGAACGCGTCGCCGACCAGGTAGGGGCCGGAGATCTCCCGCTCGAGGCAGTTGAACAGCGGCGGCAGATCGTCGTTCAGCGCCTTCGCGACCGCGGCGTCGTCCGTGGGCTTGCCCATCATGTTGGGCTTCAGGATCCGCTCGACGAACGGCACCACGAGCTTGGCGAACAGCTCCGTGTCGCCGAACTTGTCGAACCACACCGCGCGGCCCAGGGCCTGCGGGTCGGACGGGACCAGAGCCGGCGTCGGGTGCTTGCGCTCCAGATACCAGAGGATCGCCGAGGAATCCGCGAGCTTGAACCCGCCATCCTCGATGGCCGGGATCTTCCCAAGCGGGCTCGCGGCCTGGAAATCCGCGTCGGGCGCGTGGAACATCACCGGCCTGTGCTCATAGGGCACGTTCTTCTCGGCGAGCGAGACCAGGACTTTGCGGACGTAGGGCGAGTAGCCGGTGCCGTAGACGATCATCACATTTCCATCGGGGAGGGGACCGGCGGATGTCGATCCGTCGGTCCAGGGTGATGAAGATAGGGCCGATCGGCCTCCTGCCGACCGGGCCCTGCGCAGCGTTCGCGCAAAAGGCCGCGCCGGCTCACCAGGCCGGGGCCGCGATCGCCGTGACGAAGGCGGGTCGGTCGAGGGTCAGGGCCACCCAGCCGGCGAGCTTCGGCCAGCGCGCCGCATCGACCTCGACCTGCGCGAGCCGGAGATTGTGGAACGGCGCCGCGACCGCGATGTCGCCGATCCCGAAGGCGCCGCCGACCAGGAACGGGCCGGAGATCTGGGATTCGAGATAGTCGAACAGCGGCGGCAGATGTGTGTCGAGCGCCTGCTGCGCCAGCGCCTCGTCGCCCGGCACCTTGAACAGCCGCGGCTTCAGGAACCGCTCCGTAAAGACGACGGAGAGCTTTCGATCGAGCTCGACCTCGCCGAACTTGTCGAACCAGCGGGCGCGGGCCGCGCCCCGAGCGTCGGCCGGGATCAGCGCCGGCTGCGGCGACAGGTGCTCGATGTAGTCGAGGATCGCGCTGGAATCGGCCAGCCGGAAGCCGTCATGGTCGATCGCCGGGATCTTGCCCATGGGGCTCGCCGCCCGGAAATCGGCATCCTCCGCCTGCGGCGCCACCGGCCCGTGCTCGTAACGGATGCCCTTCTCATTCAAGGCTACAAGGACCTTGCGCACGAAGGGCGAGATGCTGCTGCCGTAGATGATCATGATCGAATCCCCCGGAAAGGCGGCGCCTTTCTAGGGTCGTGACCAGCTACGTTGCAATCGCAGCTTTCCCAAGCCTTCGACTCGACATGGGCGTTGACGGTAAACCGATAAGCTATACTGCTTTCGTCGACTTCGTCTTCTCGAACCGCTTGAGCAGACGGTCCCGTTTCAATCGCGACAGGCGGTCGATCCAGAAGATCCCGTCGAGTTGATCGATCTCGTGCTGGATCACTGCGGCCGGAAAGCCGTCCGCTTCCTCCTCGTGGGTCGATCCGTCGAAATCGCGATAGCCGAAGCGAAGGCGGGTGGGCCGCGCGATCCGCTCGCGCACGCCCGGCATGCTGACGCTGCCCTCGTCATGCATCGCCGTGTCGGGCGACGCCCAGAGGATTTCCGGGTTCACGTAGACGCGCAGGTCCTCATCCGGTGACAGCCTGATCACCACGACGCGCTCCGGAACGCCGATATGCGGAGCCGTCAGGCCGATAGCGCTCACGGCGAGCAGCGTGTCCCGCACGTCGTCGGCGAGGGCTTTCAGGCTGGGCCCGAAATCGTCGACCGGGCTGGCCGGCCGGGACAGCCGGGCATCGGGAAACAGGATGAGGGGGCGGGCCGGCATGTCGGGTCAGTCCACCTGTGTGGGTGCGGGGCGCCCCTGTCCTCCACCGGAGCCGCGGGGCGCAGTCAACCGGTTTGGCGGATGCGGCTGGGTCGCCGGGCGCTTTTGCGGGCAACCGAACGGCCGCCCGAGCTTTGGAGGCTCGAACACGCCGAGGTGCCCATGCTCTACGAACTCGCCACGCTCTCCTGCCCCCTGCTTGCCCTCGGGCAGGCCTCCGAGGGCGTCCATGCCTGGGTGGATGACGCCGAGGCCAAGGGACAGCTCCTGGGCTGCTGGCGAACGGAGTTCGGGGCGCTGGGGCGGCTCATCGTGCTGCGGGGATTCGCGGCGCCGGAGGACATGACCGCCGAGCGCCGACGCGCCCTGCTCAGTGCCAACCCGTTCAATGCGGGGAACGTGGTGACGGCGCTGGAGATG
Organism: Methylobacterium sp. GXF4; assembly: GCF_000272495.1. NCBI lineage: Bacteria > Pseudomonadati > Pseudomonadota > Alphaproteobacteria > Hyphomicrobiales > Methylobacteriaceae > Methylobacterium > Methylobacterium sp. GXF4. Next base: position 30,791 of record NZ_AKFK01000053.1, read on the forward strand.
GACAGCTACGCGCCGTTCCCGTTCCTGCCGCCGATCCGCACCGGGGATCGCGGCGGGGTGTACGAGGTCCGGACCTACCGCCTCAAGCCCGGCGGCCTCGCGCCGACGCTGGCGGCGTGGGAGGCCGCGATCGCGCCGGCTCAGGCCTACACCGCGCATCTCGTCGTGAACCTGTACGCCCTCGATGGGCCGCCGCGGATCACGCATATCTGGGCCTTCGACAGCCTGCAGCAGCGGGCCGAGTTGCGCGCTCAGGCGATTGGCGCCGGCCTCTGGCCGCCGAAGGGCGGCCCCGACCAGATCGCGGACGCGACCTCGACGATCGCGCTGCCGCAGGGTGCCTCGCCGTTGCGGTGAGGCTGCGGTCAGCCGCTGGTGGATGCGCTCATCGTCGATTCATACGGGAGGGACGCGAGCCATCCGGGCTGTGGCGCGGGTTCCCTCTCCCGTGCGGGAGAGGGACAGGGTGAGGGATGCGCCGTATCCGGAAAGATCGAGCCCCTCACCCCAACCCTCTCCCGCACGGGAGAGGGGGCGTGTCGCGGCCTGCCAAGCCGCTGCGCCAACCTTGTAGCCCCTGCAAGCGGAGGGGAGCTGTCGCGACATCTCCCCATCGCGCGGAGGAGCCTCTCAACCCGCCCTGGGGCGGCCCGCGGTTCCGACGAGCGACGATCCAAGATCCATTCGCGTGGCGGATCTATCCCGTGCCGAAGCCCGATCGCTCCCTCGCGGCCGCGCGCTACCCCGCCGTCAGCTCCACCGTCACCGGCACATGGTCGGACGGCTTGTCCAAACCGCGCAGGTGCTTCTGCACGGCGGCCGAGACCAGGCGGTCGGCGGCGTGCGGTGAGAGCAGCAGGTGATCGATGCGGATGCCGGCATTCCGCTGCCAGCACCCCGCCTGGTAATCCCAGAAGGTGTAGAGCCCGTCCCGCGGATCGCAGGCACGCAGGCCGTCGGTGTAGCCCTCGGCCAGGATGGCCCGGAACGCCGCCCGGGTCCCAAGCAGGAACAGCGCGTCGGAGCGCCACGCCTCCGGATCGGCCGCGTCGGCGGGGTCTGGGATGACGTTGTAGTCGCCCGCCAGAACCACGGCCTTCTCGTCCTCCATCAGGGCGCGGGCGTGGATCCGCAGCCGTTCCATGAAAGCGAGCTTGTAGGGGTATTTCGGGCTGTCCACCGGATTGCCGTTCGGCAGGTAGATCGAGGCCACCCGCACCGGCTTGGTGTCGGGCCCGGAGATCAGCGCCTCGATGTAGCGGGACTGCTCGTCGGATTCGTCGCCCGGCAGGCCGCGGCGGATCTCGGTCATGGCCAGCGGTGCGCGCACCAGCAGGGCCACGCCGTTATAGGCCTTCTGGCCGAGCGTCTCGACCGCGTAGCCGGCGCCCTCGATCTCGGCGCGCGGGAACGCGTCGTCTTGGCACTTCAACTCCTGCAGGCAGACCACGTCGGGCTTTGCCTCGTCGAGAAACCCCAGCAGATGCGGCAGCCGCTGCTTGATGGAGTTGACGTTCCAGGTCGTGATCCGCATCGCCTCGCTTCCGGTCGCCACCCGGCCGTCATCCGCGCTTCGCGCCGCGCTGACAAGGCCACGACTGCGCAAGATTGGGGAGGTATAGGCACCGGAATGACGATGGGGTGGTTCGAGCCGGTCATGGCTTACTGCGAGCGGACCGGGCCGGATTTCTGGGCCGAACCGCTCAACGCGGCGTCGAACGTCGCCTTCCTGGCGGCGGCGGCGGCGTCCGCGCGCCGCGCCCGCGCGGCCGATCCGCCGGACCGCGCCTGCCTGGGGCTCGCGGGGCTGATCGCCGTGGTCGGGATCGGCTCATTCCTGTTCCACACGCTGGCGGTGACCTGGGCGATGTATGCCGACGTCATCCCGATCACGCTGTTCATCGTCGCCTACCTGGCTTTGGCCCTCCACCGGTTCCTGAAGCTGCCGCGCCTGCGGGTCGAGGCGGCGACCGCCGGCTTCGTGCTGTTCAGCTTCACGCTGGTGCCGACCCTCGACGGGCTGACCGGGTCCGACGTCTCCGCCCTCACCAACGGGTCGATCGATTACCTGCCGGCGGTGCTGGCGCTGTTCACCGTGGCGGCACTCGACCGCCCGGAGACCCGGTTCGTCGGGACCGGCCGGCGGCTCCTGGTCGTGGGCGTGCTGTTCCTGATCTCGCTCACCGCGCGCACCATCGACCGGACCGCCTGCGCGGTGCTGCCCACCGGGACGCACGCGCTCTGGCACCTGCTCAACGCCCTGGTGCTCTACGCCCTGGTGGCGACCGCGGTTCGGCACCGCACCGTCCTGGGCTGACCGGGCCGGCGGTTTTCTTGCGGGCGGGCCGGATTTCTTGCAGAGATGCGGCGCATCGGAGGCCCGGTCACCTGCGGGCGCCCGGCACGGAAGGAATCATGACAGTGAGCTACCGCATCGGCGTCGCCGGGCTCGGCACCGTCGGCGCGTCCGTCGTCCGGATGATCGCCCGCCGCCGTGACACCCTGACCGCTTCCGGCCTCGACATCCGCGTCGCCGCCGTGTCGTCCCGTGACCGCAGCCGCGACCGCGGGCTCGATCTCGCCGGCGTCACCTGGTTCGACGATCCGGTGGCGCTGGCGCGCTCGGGCGAGGTCGATTGCGTGGTCGAGCTGATCGGCGGCGCCGAGGGGCCGGCCAAGGCCGTGGTCGAGGCGGCGCTCCAGGCCGGCAAGACGGTGGTGACCGCCAACAAGGCCCTGCTCGCCCGGCACGGCGCGGCGCTCGCCGCCCTCGCCGAGGCGAACGGCGTCGCGCTCGCCTATGAGGCGGCGGTGGCCGGCGGCATCCCGGTGATCAAGACCCTGCGCGAGGGCCTGCCCGGCAACGCCGTCGCCCGCGTCTACGGGATCCTCAACGGCACCTGCAATTACATCCTCAGCCGGATGGAGCGCGAGGGCCTGACCTTCGAGGCCTGCCTGAAGGATGCGCAGGCCCTGGGCTATGCCGAGGCGGACCCGACCTTCGACGTCGAGGGCTTCGACACCGCGCACAAGCTCGCGATCCTGACGAGCCTGGCCTACGGCACCGCCATCGATGCCGACGGCGTCTCGGTGGAGGGCATCTCCCGGGTCCAGCCCCTCGACCTGCGCATGGCCGACGAGCTCGGCTACCGGATCAAGCTGCTCGGCGTCGCCCAGGCCTCGGAGGCCGGGATCGAGCAGCGCGTCCACCCGACCATGGTGCCGAAATCCTCGGCCATCGCCCAGGTGATGGGCGTGACCAACGCGGTCACGATCGACGCGGACGCGGTCGGCGAGCTGACCCTGATCGGCCCGGGCGCCGGCGGTGAGGCGACCGCTTCCGCGGTGGTGGCCGACATCGCCGACGTCGCTCGCGGGATCGTGCGCCCGACCTTCGGGGTGCCGGCCGCCGCGATGCGCGCCAGCGAGCGCGTGGAGATGCAGCGCCACGAGGGCGGCTACTACATCCGCCTGACCGTGCATGATCGCCCCGGCGTCGCCGCGGGCGTCGCCCAGCGGATGGCCGAGCGCGAGATCTCCCTGGAAAGCATCCTGCAGCGCCGCACCGAGGGGGCTGGGTCCGATCCGCGCGGACGGTCGGGCCGGCCGGTGCCGCTGGTGCTGATCACCTACGCGGCCACCGAGGGCAGCATCCGCGCGGCCCTCGACGCGATCGGCGCCGACGGGCTGCTCGCCGAGCCGCCCCAGGTGATCCGCATCGAGCGTGAATAAGAATGCAATCTCCGCGCGTTGCGCCTCACGCCTGATGCAAGATAAGTGATATTCTTGCGGCACGCGTAGGCCGACAGGCGTCGGTCGACGACGATCCAACCGGGATCCGACCTCAAGATCGGGCCCGGACACAGGCAGGAAGCGATGGCCGTGGCCCCCAAGTCCGAACCGCGCGGCGTTCCGCGCACGCTCGCCCTCGAGCTCGCCCGCGTGACGGAGCGGGCCGCCATCGCGGCGGCGCGGCTGCGCGGCAAGGGCGACGAGAAGGCCGCCGACCAGGCGGCGGTCGACGCGATGCGCGACGAGCTCAACGGCCTGCCGATCCGCGGCACCGTGGTGATCGGGGAGGGCGAGCGCGACCAGGCGCCGATGCTGTTCATCGGCGAGCAGCTCGGGCGCGGCGAGGGGCCCGAGGTCGACATCGCGGTCGATCCCCTCGAGGGCACGACCCTCTGCGCCAAGGACATGCCCGGCGCGATCGCCGTGATGGCCATGGCCGAGCGCGGCTCGCTGCTGGCCGCCCCCGACGTCTACATGCAGAAGATCGCGATCGGCCCCGGCTACAAGGCAGGCCTGGTCGATCTCGACGCGAGCCCAGCCGACAACATCGCGGCGCTCGCCCGGGCCAAGGGCGTCGAGCCCGACCAGATCACGGCACTGATCCTCGACCGGCCGCGCCATGCCGGCCTGATCGCCGAGGTGCGGGCGGCCGGCGCCGCGGTGCGGCTGATCTCGGACGGCGACATCGCCGGGATCATCTTCACGGCGAGCCCCGCCGAGACCGGCATCGACATCTATCTCGGCACCGGCGCCGCGCCCGAAGGGGTGCTGGCTGCCGCCGCGATGCGGTGCATCGGCGGCCAGATGCAGGGACGGCTGATCCTCGACACGCCGGAGCGCCGCCGACGCGCCGCCGAGATGGGCATCGAGGATCTGAACCGGAAATACGATCTGGTCGATCTCGCCAGCGGCGACGTGATCGTGGCCGCCACCGGCGTCACCGACGGGGCGCTGCTGCGCGGCGTCCGGTTCCGGCCCGACCGGATCCAGACCGAGACGGTGGTCTACCGCTCCGAGGCCGGCACGGTCCGGCGGATCCTGGGGGAGCACCGCCGCGGCCTGAGCTGACGGCGCCCCCCAAGTCCCGAACGGGATCAGTTCAGGACGACGACCTTCGAGCCGACATTGACCCGGCTGAACAGGTCGATCGCGTCCTGGTTGATCATCCGGATGCAGCCCGAGGACACGCTCTTGCCGATGGAGAACGGCTCGAGGGTGCCGTGGATGCGGAACAGCGTGTCCTTGTTGCCCTGCCAGAGATACATGGCGCGGGCGCCCAGCGGGTTGCGCAGGCCGCCGGCGACGCCGAGCCCGCTCTGCAGCTTGTCGACCTCGCTGGCGAGCTTCGGGCTGCGGGCGATCATCTCCTTGGGCGGGTACCAGTCCGGCCAGGCCTGCTTCGAGTTCACTGTCGCGGTGCCGGACCAGGAAAAACCCTGCTTGCCGACGCCGACGCCGTAGCGGCGCGCCCGCCCGCCCGGCTCGACCAGGGTGAGCTGGTGCGCGCGCGGGTCGACGATGATCGTGCCCGGCTCGTAGGGGCCGTTATAGGCGATCTCCTGCCGGAGGAAGGCCTGGTTCATCTTCTTGTAGTTGAAGGCCTGGATCGGGAACACGTCGTCAGTGATGGGCCCGTAGGCCTTGGCATAGTCGATCGGCCCGTCATCGGGGGCGCGCAGCACGGCCTTGGCCTTGGCCGCCTCGATCGGCGACAGCCCTTCGGCCGGAGGCGCTCCGGCCTGGCGACGCTGCACCGTCGGATCCTCGTCCTCCGGGGCGTAGACCGGGGCGGATTGCGGCGCCGGAGCGGCCTGCGGTGCGGGGCGGACCACCGGGGGCCGGCCGGTATAGGGCAGGTAGCGGTCGCCGCGCCGCACATAGAGCGCGCCGTTCTGGTCCTGGTAGAGCTGGCCGTCGTCGCCGAACCCATCGATGCCGGACTCGGCGACCGGGCCGCGGCCCTGGGCGTGCGCTGCCGAGGCGAGCGCGAGGACGGTGAAGCCGGCCAGGAACAGGCGGCGGATCGGGGCGGACATGGCTCGGTTTTCCCTGGATGGCGCGGCGTCACCGAAATCGTGCGGCGGCGCGCGATCGAGCTGACCGACACGAATACAAGGCCACGCTCATTCCAGGCCTTAGCAAGGATCGCGCGGCATCGCCAAGTTGCGGAAGTCCCCTATGACCGTCGTCCGATGTCTCGTCTGGTACTTCTCTTCACCTGTGTTGCGTTCCTGCCTCTACCGGTTGCGCCGCCGTTCACCCTGCCGGAGGAACGGACGGGACGGCGCCGGGTCCGGAGCGGTTCGGGCTTGCTTCGTCCCTCAACGCAAGGTTGATGGCGACGGCCGGCATCTGCGCCGTGCGAGGGATCTCGGTCGTGCGTGCGAACATTCTATGGGGCGCGGCGATCCTGGCCGCCGCCCTGGTTCTGGGGCCGAGCGCCGAGGCGCGCCGCGCCGCCACGGCCGAGCCGCCGAGAGCCTCCGCGCCGGCCGGAACCTGGACCGCGGGAACCCAGCCCGAGCGCGATTGCGGCCGCGCCCGCCGCAAGTTTTGGGTGCCGCAGGAAGGCTGGATCGTCCGCACCGTCGTGTCGTGCCGGTGATCGGGACGTTTTCTTGGCACGCCCGATTCCCAAGCAATGCTGCCTGGATCACGGGCAATCCCGCTTTCGGGCGTGATCAGGTTTGACGGCTGGCTGTGCCGTCTCGCCAAGGTGAGGGGCCTTCACGAAAATTTGCCTGACCATCCCACGCGCCGCCTTATCCTGATATGTGGGGCGAAGCGTAGCCCTCCTTTGAAGCCTCTGCCGCGCTGCGGCGCCTCATGATAGGGGAGGGCGCGGGTCGTGCGCGGCGCGGGCTGCCGTCCGCCGGATCCTTGCGCGCGCAAGGACGGGTGAGGCGATTGAGGGCCACGCTGGGGCCGCCTCCGATCCTTCGAAGCTGGCACGCATGCTGCATTGCGGTTCAGGCCGCGCCTGCTGCGGCGGTGGAGCAACGGCGCTCTCAAACAGCGGACGGTGTGAGTCCGGATCCCCGGCATGAGCGACCGCGTGGCGGTTCGCCTCTCATAAGACGAGCACCTGCTATGGCCAGCTTCAAGACGGCGATGAAGTCGGGTCACCCCCCGACGCTGTTCGCGGCGTTCCTCTACTTCGATTTCTGCTTCGCGATCTGGGTCCTGAACGGCGCCATGGGCCCGTTCATCACCGAGACCTACAAGCTCACCCCGGCCCAGACCGGGTTCATGATCTCGCTGCCGATCCTCGCCGGGGCGCTGATGCGCTTCCCGCTCGGGATCCTGGCCCAGTATATCGGCCGCAAGAACGCGGCGATCACGGAGATGACCGTGATCATGATGGCGATGGCCTACGGATACTTCGTGGTGTCGTCCTACAACGACGTGCTCGCCATGGGCGTGCTGCTCGGCATCGCCGGGGCCTCCTTCGGGGTGGCTTTGTCGCTCGGCTCGGGCTGGTTCCCGCCGGAGCACAAGGGGCTGGCGATGGGCATCGCGGGCGCCGGCAATTCCGGCACCGTGCTGGCCGTGCTGTTCGCCCCGCCGCTGGCCCAGGCCTATGGCTGGCAGACCACCTACGCCTTCGCCGGCGTGGTGATGCTGATCCCGCTCGCGGTCATGATCGTGTTCGCCAAGGAGCCGCCGGACAACGCCCACCAGTCGTTCAAGGAGCACGTCTCCTGCCTGTTCACCAAGGACGGCTGGGCGTTCTCGCTGATCTACGTGATCACCTTCGGCGGCTTCGTCGGCTTGTCGAACTTCCTGCCGACCTTCTTCTACGAGCAATTCTCCGTGACGAAGGTCGAGGCTGGGCGGCTGACCATGCTGGCCGCCTTCATGGGCTCGGGCATCCGGATCGTCGGCGGCTACTACGCCGACCGGATGGGCGGGATCGCGGTCCTGTCGGTGGTGCTGCTCGCAGCGATCGCCACCTTCCTGTCGCTGATGGCGACGCCCTCGCTCGCCGTGACCACGCTGCTGTTCATGCTGTGCTTCGCGGCCCTCGGCGCCGGCAACGGTGCCCTGTTCCAGCTCGTGCCCCTGCGCTGGCCGACCAACACCGCGGTCGCCGGGTCGATGATCGGCGAGGTCGGGGCGCTCGGCGGCGCGATCCTGCCCAACGTCATGGGCCTGTCGAAGCAATATACCGGCTCCTTTTCGCTGGGCTTCATCGGCTACGCGGTGTTCACCGCCGCGGTGCTCGGCTGCCTGATGCTCTGGCAGCGCAAATGGGTGGGCAGCTGGGTCGGCCCCCGCGGCAAGGCGCTGGGCACCGAGACGGAGACCGGGCAGCTGCAGCCGGCCACGGTCTGAGCAGGATCCTGAGCGGGGAGGTCGTGGAGATCCACGCCTCCTCTTCATCCTGAGGCTTCAGCATCGAACTTATCATTCCGAGCTCCGCTTTGCGGTCCCGGAATGACGGCGTGGTGCTTGAGCTGTCTCTGCGAGGGCTTGTGTCGGCCACACGCACGATAGCCTACGGCAAACACCCCAACGGACAGAGCGTCCACACATCGCACGGCTGGCTGGAGGGGTCGCTCGGATGCGGCGCCGCACGATAAGATCGTCGGTGAGAGAGGCCGCGTTCGGACCCGCTCCGAGCATCTGCACTTCCTCAATCGATAAACCGAAACGGGAGCCCCACGGCTCCCGTTTCGCGTTTCCGCCGACAGATTGAATTCGTGCCCACCCCCCTCGACGCACGGTTGCCTTCCGGTGCAAGAGGCGTTTGAATAACGAATACCAAAGAGCGCCCGTCCCCGTGACGAGGCGCCGGGCGACCGGAAAACGCGGCGCCGTCAGAGCGGAGGAACCGTCGATGCTCAAGCGCATGAGCGCCACCAATGGCGTGCTCGGCCTGCTCTGCGTGATGTATTTCATCACCTATCTGGACCGGGTGAACATCGCGACCGCCGGCGCCGAGATCATTCGCGAATTCGGCATGTCGAAGACCGATTTCGGTCTGATCCTCTCGGCCTTCGCCTATCCCTACGCGATCTTCCAGGTCATCGGCGGCTCGGTCGGCGACAAGTTCGGCGCCCGGCGCACGCTCCTCGTCTGCGGCATGATCTGGGCCTCGGCCACGATCCTCACCGGCTTGGTCGGCGGGCTGATCAGCCTGTTCCTGGCGCGGGTGCTGCTGGGCTTCGGCGAGGGCGCGACCTTCCCGACCGCGACCCGGGCGATGCAGAACTGGACGGCGCCGGGCAAGCGCGGTTTCGCCCAGGGTATCACCCACGCCTTCGCCCGGCTCGGCAACGCGGTGGCGCCGCCGATCGTGGCGTTCCTGATGTACCATTTCGGCTGGCGCACCAGCTTCGTGATCCTGGGCGGGGTCAGCTTCGTCTGGGTCGCGATCTGGTACCTGTATTTCCGCGACGACCCGTCCGATCACCCGACCATCACGGCCAAGGAGCTCGAGGCCCTGCCGCCGCCCAAGAAGGTCGGGGCCAAGCAATCGGTGCCGTGGGGTGCGCTCACCCGGCGCATGCTGCCGGTGACGATCACGTATTTCTGCTACGGCTGGACCCTGTGGCTGTTCCTCGGCTGGCTGCCGAGCTTCTTCAAGGAGAATTACGGCCTCGATCTCAAGAACTCGGCCCTGTTCGCCTCCGGGGTCTTCTTTGCCGGCGTCGTCGGCGATACGGTCGGCGGCATGCTGAGCGACTCGATCCTCCATCGCACCGGCAACGTGAAGCTCGCCCGCCTGTCGGTGATCGTGGTGGGCTTCCTCGGCGCGGCCGCGAGCCTGGCCGGGGTCTTCCTCACCCGCGACCTGACCCTGGTGGCCTTGCTGCTCTCCTCCGGCTTCTTCTTCGCCGAGCTGGTGATCGGGCCGATCTGGTCGGTGCCGATGGACATCGCCCCGAAATATGCCGGCACCGCCAGCGGGCTGATGAATACCGGCTCGGCGGTGGCGGCGATCGTCTCGCCGATCGTGTTCGGGCTGATCGTCGACCTGACCGGCAGCTGGACCTTGCCCTTCGTCGGCTCGGTCGGGCTCTGCCTGCTCGGCGCCGCCCTGGCCTTCACGATGCATCCCGAGCGCGAATTCGTGGATCCCGTCACCGGGCCGGTCGGCCCCGTGGCGACCGTGCCGGCTGGGGAGTAGCGCCGCGATGGCGGAACAGACGGGACGTTCGGGGCCGCTTGCCGGCATGCGGGTGATCGAGCTGGCCCACATCATGGCCGGCCCGGTCTGCGGGCTGATGCTCGCCGACATGGGCGCGGAGGTGATCAAGGTCGAGAAGATGGAGGGCGACGACACCCGTCGCACCGTCCCGCCGGCGCTCGAGGGCGAGAGCGCCGCCTACATGATGATGAACCGCGGCAAGCGCGGCCTCAGCCTCGACCTCAAGAACCCCGACGGCGTCGCGGTGCTGCGCCGCCTGCTCGCCAATGCCGATGCGCTCATCGAGAATTACCGCGGCGGCACCATGGAGCGGCTGGGCATCGGCTACGAGACCCTGCGGCAGGAATTCCCGGCCCTGGTCTATTGCTCGCTCTCGGGCTTCGGCCGCACCGGGCCCTATGCCGACCGGGCCGGGTTCGACCTGGTCGCGCAGGGCATGAGCGGGCTCATGTCGGTGACCGGGGAGGGGCCCGGCCGCCCGCCGATGAAGTGCGGGCCGCCCGTGACCGACATCACCGCCGGGATCCTGGCCGCCATGGGCGTGCTCGCGGCCTATGCCCACCGGCTCAAGACTGGGCAGGGCCAGGCGGTGGACACCTCGCTGTTCGAGGCCGGGATCACCCACACCTACTGGCAATCGGCCATCGCCATGGCAACCGGCATCGCCCCGGGACCGATGGGCTCGGCCCATCCGCTGAACGCGCCCTACGAGGCGTTCGAGACGGCGGACGGCTGGATCACCATCGGGGCAGCCAACCAGACCAACTGGCTGCGGCTGCTCAAGGCGATCGGCTCGGAGGCGCTCGCCGAGGATCCGCGCTTCGCGCTCAACCGCGACCGCATGGCCAACCGTCACGACCTCGCCGCCACCCTGGCGCCGATCTTCAGGGCGGAGACGTCCGAGGCCTGGCTCGCCCGCCTCGAAGCCGGCGGCGTCCCGGCGGGGCCGGTGCTCGACGTCAACGCCATGCACCGCGATCCGCAGACGCTCGCCCGCGAGATGGTGGTGGAGGTCGAGCACAGCCGGGTCGGCCGGATGAAGACGCTGGGCCTGCCGGTGAAGTTCTCGGACACGCCCGGCCGGGTCCACGGCCCGGCGCCGTTGCTCGGCGAGCATTCCCGGGCGATCCTGGCGGAAGCCGGCTACACCGCCTCCGAGATCGACGGCCTGATCGACCGGGGCGTGGTCCGCGAGACCGTGGCCTGAACCCCAGAGGACCTGCGATGAGTGCCACGCCCGCCACCGACGAGCTGCTGTTCACCACCGACGAGGCCGGGATCGCCCGGATCGTCCTCAACCGGCCGCAGGCCCGCAACGCGCTCACCTTCGCGATGTACCAGGGGCTGATCACCTGCTGCGAGGCGATCGCCGCCGACCCGGCCGTGAAGGCGCTGATCATCACCGGCGCCGGCGACAAGGCCTTCGCGGCCGGCACCGACATCGCCCAGTTCCGCGGCTTCGCGACCGCCGACGACGCGCTGGGCTACGAGCGCTTCATGGACCGGGTGCTCGGCGCCCTGGAGCGGCTGCGGGTGCCGACCATCGCGGCGATCGCGGGCGCCTGTACGGGCGGCGGCGCGGCCATCGCGGCGGCCTGCGACCTGCGGGTCGCGACCCGCGACGCCCGGTTCGGCTTCCCCATCGCCCGGACGCTCGGCAATTGCCTGAGCCAGGGCAATCTCAAGCGGCTTTCCGGGCTGATCGGCCCGGCCCGGGTCAAGGACATCATCTTCACCGCTCGGCTCGTGGGCGCCGAGGAGGCGCTGGCCATCGGCCTCGTCGGCGAGGTCGTGGACGATTGCGCGGCGCTGACCGTCCGGGTCGACGCCCTGGCGCAGCTCCTGGCCGGCCACGCGCCGCTGACCATGCAGGCCACCAAGGAAGGCTTGCGCCGCCTCGCCGAGGAGGAGCCGACCGCCGACGGCGCCCCGCATCCCGGCGATGACCTGATCCTGATGTGCTACATGAGCCAGGATTTCCGCGAGGGCATGGAGGCGTTCCTGGGCAAGCGCACCCCGGCCTGGAGCGGGCGCTAGGAGCCGCCGCTCACCCCGGCTCCTGGCAGACATCGACCCAGGCGGCTCCCGTCAGCGTTGCCATGCGGTCCGGTGCGATGCGGACCGCACTGTGGGTGCTGCCGGCAGCGGGGACGACCTCGTCGAAGGCCTTCAGCGACACGTCGCAATAGACCGGCAGCGGCGCGATCAGCCCGAACGGGCAGACCCCGCCGACCGGGTGGCCGGTCGCCGCCTCGACCTCGGCGAGGTCGAGCATCCGGACCTTGCCGCCGAACACGGCCTTGGCCTTCCTGTTGTCGAGCCGCGCGTCGCCGCGGGTGACCACGAGGGCGACCTGGTCGCCGATCCGGATCGACAGCGTCTTGGCGATCTGTGCGGGGGCGACGCCGTGGCCGGCAGCGGCCTCGGCCACGGTGGCGGTGCTGGTGGTCAGCTCGATCACCGCGATGTCGGGCGCCCTCTCGGCGAAGAACGCCCGGACAGATTCGAGGCTCATGCAAGTGTCCCTGAAATAGAGGCGGCCCGAGCGGCGATGCGCGCCAGATCAGCCACGCATTATGGCAAAGCTTGTGCCGTCCGCCAGGGCCGTTCAAAGGGTTGCGGCCGAACAGGCTTCGCGTGGTGAGGACACTATCTTTTGCGGTCGTTCGGGCGCAGGCTCGCCGCATTACCGGAACGGCGGCTTCAGGCTCCGGTGACTGCGGATCGTAGGTCCCCGCCTGTGACGGGCGGCCGTACGGGTCGGCCCGGCGCAAAAAACCGCCGTCACGCTCCGGAGGACGGCCCCATGAGCATCGAGAAGCAACGCGGCAACCGCGAGACGAAGAAGCCGAAGAAGCCGGTGCCGAAGATGAACGCTGCGGCCCCGTCCCAGAAGAACACCGTCGCGTCGGTTGTGAAGCGGTCCGAGGGGCGCTGAGCCGGATCGCAGCCCGGGGCGCCGTTGCGGTCCAAGAACACCCGCGGCTCCGGGTTGCTTCGCCGCGCTCGCAATGACGGGATCGGCGCTGTCGAGGCGAGCGAGATCCGAGATGCTCTCCTCGTCCTGAGGTGGCGCCTGCTTTGCGGGCGCGTCTCAGGATGAGAGCGTGCGCGGGAGACGCGCGCTCACCCCTTCATCGGCCGTGCCTGCAAAATCGCCGCCCGCACGAACGGCCGCTTCAACAGGGTGCCGACATTGGCCCGGCCGACGAATTCCTGCGCCCCGGGATGGCTGCGCACCGCCTTGACCAGGTTGAGGCGGTGGCCGCTGCGGAAGCGGTAGGGTTCGGACACTGCCCCGCTCAGGAACGCCTCGACGCTGGCGTCGATCTCGTCCTCGGCGATCACGTTCGCCGTGCGCAGCATCTGGATGGTCTGAAGGTCGGTCATCGTCGTTAGATAGGGCGGCGGCGCCGGTCACGCAGCCAAGGTTACCGGCGCCGCCATTCGCGGGGAAGCCTTTCCTACCGCGTCGTCGCCAGCAGCAGGTCCGGCAGCCACATGGCGATGCCCGGGACCAGGCACAGGATCAGGATCGCCACCGCCATCAGCATCACGAAGGGCAGGGTGCCCCAGATGATGTCCGAGAGCGGGATGTCGGGGGCGATGTTCTTGATGACGAAGATGTTCAGGCCCACCGGCGGGTGGATCAGGCCCATCTCCATGGTGATGGTCATCACCACGCCGAACCACACCAGATCGAAGCCCGCGGCCTTGAGCGGCGGCAGGATGATCGGCGCGGTCATCAGGATGATCGAGACCGGCGGCAGGAAGAAGCCGAGCACGATCACCAGGGCGAGGATCGTCACCAGCAGCACCCAGGGCGAGAGCTGCATCGCCACGATCGCGGCCGCGGCCGATTGCGACAGGTGCAGGTAGCTCATCACGTAGGCGTAGAGCAGCGACATGCCGATGATCAGCATCAGCATGGTCGATTCCCGCAGGGTCGCGACCAGGATCGGGCTGACGTCCCGGAACCGCCAGACGCCGTAGATCGCCGCGATCAGGCCGAGCGCCAGCAGGCCGCCGAGGCCGGCCGTCTCGGACGGCGTCGCGTAGCCGCCGTAGAGCGCCACCATCACGCCGGTGAGCAGGACCACGAAGGGCAGCACCCGCGGCAGCGTCGAGAAGCGCTGGGCCATGCTGTACTGCTCGTCGGCCAGGATCGGCGAGGCCGGGCCGCCGCGCTCCACCACCGCCTTGGCGGCGGAGAATTCCGAGCGGAACCGATACATCGCCCAGGCGGCGAACAGGGCGACCAGCAGAAGCCCCGGCCCGATCCCGGCCAGGAACAGGCGCCCGAGCGATTGCTCGGAGGCGACCGCGTACAGGATCATGGTGATCGAGGGCGGCAGCAGAATGCCGAGCGTGCCGCCGGCCGCGATGATCCCGGCGGCGAAGCCCGGCGAGTAGCCGCGCTTGCGCATCTCCGGAATGCCGGCCGATCCGATCGCCGAGCAGGTCGCCGGGCTCGAACCCGCCATGGCGGCAAACAGCGCGCAGGCGAAGACGTTGGCGATGCCGAGACCGCCGGGAATGCGGTGCATCCAGGCATGCATCGCCGAGTAGAGGTCCTGGCCCGCCCGGGACCGCCCGATCGCCGCGCCCTTCAGGATGAACAGCGGGATCGACAGCAGGGTGATCGAGGCCATCTCCTCGTAGACGTTCTGGGCCACCGTATCGAGGGAGGCACCCGGCATGAACACGACCATGAAGGCCAGGGCCACGGCGCCGAGCGCGAACGCGATGGGGATGCCCGACAGCATCGCCCCGAGGGTGGCCCCCGCGTAGAGGAAGCCGATCGCCGCCGTGCTCATCACTTCACCCTCGCGTCGATCGTCTGGCCCATCGGATCGGGCCCCCGGGGCGTGACCCCGGGCGCGCCGTGCATGTCCTTGTTGACGTCGGCGCCGATGCCGATCTTCGGCTTGGCCCAGCCGGCCGCCCGAGGCCCGTAGAGCAGCGCCTCGGCGATCTGCAGGATGAACTGAAGGCACAGCAGGCTCATGCCGGCGGCCATCAGCGTGTAGGGGATCCAGAGCGGCGGCCCCCAGGTCGATTGCGAGGTCTGGCCGTCGATCCAGGCCTCGTGGTCCAGCGTCCAGCTCTTCCAGGCGAAGAACGCGCAGAAGGCGAGGCTGACCACGTCGACGAAGATCAGCCGCATCCGGTTGACCGCCGGCGGCAGCAGGCCGGTCAGCGCCTCGATCGCGACGTGGCCGCGCTTGGCCTGGACCCCGGCGGCCGAGAAGAAGGTCGCCCCGACGATCAGGAAGACCGCCATCTCGTCCTGCCAGTCGGTCGGCTCCTTCAGCAGGTAGCGGACGACGACGCTGTGGCTCAGCACCAGGCAGGCCGCGACGAGGCAGAGCCCGCCCAGCCCGAGGATCACGCGGTTGATGCCGCGTAGCGCCCGGTCGAAGAGGCCGAGCAGGCCGGGGAGCCGGGGCTCCTCCGCGCCTTTCGCATCCGGGATCGCGGTGGCCGCGTCGAAGCCGTGGCTCACGCGACCTGCTCCGCGAGCTTCAGCAGTTCCGCGCAGCTCGCGTTGCGGCCGGCATAGTCCTTCCAGGCTGTCTCGCGGGCGAGCTCGCGCCACTGGCCGAGCACCTGCTCGTCGAGCTGCGAGACCTTGGCGCCGGCCTTGGAGAAGATCTGCTCGACCCGGGTGTCGTCCTCCTTGGCCCCGGTCTGGCCGAAGGCTTCGAGCTCCGCGCCCACCGCCATGATCAGGTCCTGCTGGTCCTTCGGCAGGCCGGAGAACACGGTCTTGGACATCATGATCGGCTCGAGCATGAACCAGTAGGAGCGCTCTCGACCCGAGGTCAGGGCCTTCGACAGTTCTTCCAGCCGGAACGAGATCAGGCTGGTGGACGAGGTGATCACCGCGTCGCAGGCGCCGGTCTGCATGGCCGCGTAGGATTCGTTCGACGGGATCGAGAGCGTCGCGGCGCCGGCCTGCTTCATCATCAGGTCCATCTCGCGGGAGCCGCCGCGGACCTTCATGCCCTTGGCGTCGGCCGGCGCGACCAGCGGCCGCTCGCGGCTGGCGACGCCGCCGGCCTGCCAGACCCACGAGACCAGGACGATGCCCTTCGATTCCAGCAGCTCGGTCAGCTTCCGGCCCACGGGCGCCGACTTCCACGCCACCGCCTGGGCGTAGGAGGTCACCAGCGCCGGCATCAGGCCGATATTCAGCTCCGCCACCTCGCCGCCCGCGTAGGGGCTGGGGTAGAGCGACATGTCGAGGGCGCCCTTGCGCATGGCGCCGAACTGGGCGTTCGTCTTCATCAGCGACGAGCCCGGATAGACCTGGACCTCCAGGGCGCCCTGCGAGCGCTCGTTGATCGCCTTGGCGAATTTCCGGCACATGCGGTCGCGGAAATCGCCCTCGTCGATCGTCCCGCCCGGGAACTGGTGCGACAGCTTCAGGGTCGTGGCGGCCTGGGCGGCGCCGAGGCCGAATCTCAGGATGGCGGGCGCCGTGAGGGCGGCCGCGACCAGCGTGCGACGTGTCGGCGTCATTGCTCTCTCCCGCGCCGCACTCTTGGCGGCAATGATTTTGTGCGCCGCAATATTGTCTTGCAGTGCTTGTATGCAAGAAAAACCGTCTTGTATATTTTGTCAACGGTGGAGCATATTTGATTGGCATCAAGCCCGGCGGTGAGCCAGGGATCGGGCAGATGCGGCGCCGGCCTGTCGGCGCGGAGGGACCGGAGGGATGAGTCACGCCCAGCGGCTGCGGCAGCGGATCGAGGACGAGATCGTCTCGGGCGAGCTCGCCCTCGGGTCGCGGCTCGACGAGAACCAGCTCGCGGCGCGCTTCGGAGTCTCACGCACCCCGATCCGGGAGGCGCTGCTCCAGCTCGCCGCCACCGGCCTCGTCCAGGCCAAGCCGCGGCGCGGCGCCATCGTGAGCGCGCCGGAACCGCACCTGCTGCTCGCCATGTTCGAGGCCATGGCGGAGATGGAAGCCGCCTGCGGCCGGCTCGCCGCCCGCCGCCTGGTTCCGGAGGATGCCGAGGCCCTGCAGGTCGCGCTCGCCGGCTGCAAAGCGGCGATGGCCCAGGAGGATACCGAGAGCTACTACGCCGAGAATTACGTGTTCCACACGGTGGTCTACCGGGCGAGCCGCAACGCCTTCCTGGCCGAGCAGGCCCTGTCGCTGCATCGCCGCCTGGCGCCTTACCGCAGGTTGCAGCTGCGGGTCCGCCAGCGACTCCCGCAATCGCTCGCCGAGCACGAGGCGATCGTCGCCGCGATCGTCGCCGGCGACGAGATCCGCGCGGCCGAGGCCCTGCGCAGCCACGTCATTGTCCAGGGCGACCGCTTCACCGATCTGGTCGCCGGCCTTTGGGCGCCGAACGCTGCCTGAGCCGGCGAATGCGCGCCCTATCGTGCGCACCGGGACGATTGCGTAGCCCCGCGTTCTGACTCGACTAGAAGTTGCAGCTTGAGCAAGGTCGCCTCGTGAGAGCGAGGACGGGCATGCTGAAGGACATCGTGAGAAGCGCGGGGCGCCGGGCCGGCGTCGACATCTTCCGGGCGAGCACGGAGCCGTTCCGCTGGAGCCACACGGTCCACGATTACCACCCGGTGGTGCCGTCCTCCCGCTGGACGCCCGGCAGCCCGCCGCACGGCCAGCTCCGCTCGATCCTCGCCCGGGAGAGCGTGGCCTACGAAGCCTTCCTCGACGCGCTGGAGGGCCAGGCCGACCTGCTCCACAGCATCCCGCACGAATCCCGCGTCGCCGACCCTGTGACGCCGCACTGGAACAACACCTGGTTCACCGCGCTCGACGCGGCCGCCTTGATGACGATGCTGGCTTGGAAACGGCCTGCTCGCTACCTCGAGATCGGCTCCGGCTGCTCGACCTGCTTTGCCCGCTACACGATCGACGCGCTGAACCTGCCGACCACGATCACCTCGATCGACCCGATGCCTCGGCGGGAGATCGACGCGATCTGCGATCAGACCCTTCGCGCGCCCCTCGAAGGCTGCGACCTCACACTCTTCGAAGAGCTGCGGGCCGGGGACATCGTCTTCTTCGACGGATCGCACCGCTCCTTCGCAAATTCCGACGTGACGGTGTTCTTCTTCGAAGTGATGCCGCGGCTCGCGCCGGGCGTGATCGTCCAGATCCACGACATCTTCATCCCGGACGACTACCCGGCCGCGTGGAACTGCCGCCTCTACAACGAGCAGTACCTGCTGGCCGCCATGCTGTTATGCGGCGCCCCGCCGTTCCGGGTGACCGCCCCGGTGATGTATCTCTGTCAGGATCCGGCGACGAGCGCCCGGGTGAAGGCGGTCTTCGCCGCCCGCGGCGCCCGCCCCGACATCCCGTTCCTCTACCCGAACGATTCCCGCACGCCGGGCGCCTCGTTCTGGTTCGAGATGACCGCTCAGCCGGCCTCTGCGACCCCGTAATTGGCGGCGATCACGGACTTCTTCCCGCGGATGTGCTCGCGCATCAGCACCGCCAGGGCGGCCCCGTCCCGGGCGCGCAGCAGCGCGATCATGCGCTCGTGCTCCGACACGGCCCGGGCCCATTGGTCCGGAGTCTGCCGGGCGGAGTAGCGCGACCGCTGGATCCGGCCCGACAGGCTCTCGTAGATGTTGGCCAGCACGCCGTTGCGGCTGGCCGCCATGATGCCTTCGTGGATCCGCCGGTTGTAGCTGAAATACCCGGCCTCGTCGCCGCTCTTCCAGGCCGCCACCATCGCGTTGTGATCGACCTCGATCGCGTCGATCTCGGCCTCGGAGATCGTCCGGCAGGCGAGGTCGCCGGCGGTGGCCTCGAGCCCGGCGATCACCTCCATCATCTCCTCGAGTTCCGTCTCCGAGATGCTGGCGACCCGCGCCCCGCGGTTCGGCAGCAGCTCGAGCAGCCCCTCGGTCGCCAGAATCTTGATGGCCTCCCGCAGCGGCGTGCGCGAGATGCCGAAGCGCTCGGTCAACTCGCCCTCGTTGATGCGCGCCTTGGGCTCCATCTCCCCGGAGCGGATCAGTTCCCGCATCCGGTCCGCCACCTCGTCATGGAGATAGCGGCGGCTGATTCCGATGCCGGTGTCGATTTTGTTCATGAGCCGACGGTGCACGCAAGGTCAAAGCAACCCGTCCGGCATGTGTAGGTGCACGACAATTCAGTGTCGAGGCAGGGGGGCGTGCACGAGAGCGTCATCGAGAACGCGCGCCACGTGTTGAGCCTCCAGCCCCAAGCCGTCGTGGATCTGGTGGCGACAGCTGGTCCCATCGGCCACGACAAGGTCATCCGGCCCGGCCGCGCGCAGCGCCGGGAACAGCGACAGCTCCGCCATGGCGAAGGAGGTCTCGATCGTCTCGGACCCGTAGCCGAAGGCGCCGGCCATGCCGCAGCAGCTCGACTCGATGACCCGCACATCGAGGCCCGGCACCGACCGCAGCACGGTCTCCACCGAGCCCATCACGCCGAACGATTTCTGGTGACAATGCCCGTGCAGATGGGCGACCCGGCCGCCCTGGTCCGCCAGCGGCAGCGCGATCCGGCCGGCCGCGAGGTCGCCGGCCAGCAATTCCTCGAACAGCAGCGACTGCCTGGCCAGCAGCGCTGTGTCCTCGCCCGGCAGCAAGGCGGAGAACTCGTCCCGGAAGGTCAGCAGGCAGGACGGCTCCAGGCCGACCACCCGGGCGCCGGCCCGGACGAAGGGCAGCAGCGTGTCGAGGGTCCGGCGCGCCTCGGCGCGGGCCCGGTCGGTCTGGCCCGAGGCCAGCCAGGTCCGGCCGCAGCAGAGCGGCCGCCGCCCGCGCGTCGGGTAGGCCCGGTGGATGCGGTAGCCGGCAGCGTGAAGAACCCGCTCGGCGGCTTCCAGGTTCTCCCGCTCGAAGGCGCGGTTGAACGTGTCGCCGAACAGGATGACGTCGCGGAAATCCCCGGTCACGTCGCCGGGATGGGCCGCCTCGCCCTGCTCGCTCCACGGGCGGCGCCAGCGCGGCAGCGAGCGCTTGGCCGAGAGCCCGACCATCCGCTCCGACAGGGCGGCCAGCGCCGGGTGCCGGTCGCGCAGGTTGAGGAGCGGCGCGAGCTTGGCGGCGATCCCGGCGTAATGCGGCATCAGGCCGATGATCCGGTCGCGCAGGGGCAGCCCGTGGCGGGCATGGTAGTGGTGCAGGAACTCGACCTTCATCTTGGCCATATCGACGCCCGTCGGGCATTCCCGGCGGCAGGCCTTGCAGGAGACGCAGAGGTCGAGGGTGCGCTTCATCGCCTTGCTGGTGAAGGCGTCGGGCCCGAGCTGGCCCGAGATCGCGAGGCGCAGGGAATTGGCCCGGCCGCGGGTGAGGTGCTCCTCCTCCCGGGTCGCCCGGTAGGATGGGCACATCGCGCCGCCGGCGAGCTTCCGGCAGGTGCCGTTGTTGTTGCACATCTCGACCGCCGCGCCGAAGCCGCCCCAATCCGACCAGTCGAGGGCGGGCTTGAGCGGCTCCGTCACCGCGTAATCAGGCTTGAACCGGAACAGGCTCCGGTCGTCCATGGTCAGCGGGCGGACGATCTTGCCGGGATTGAGCCGATTCTCCGGGTCGAACGCGTCCTTCACGGTCTCGAAGGCGCGGGTCAGGACCGGGCCGAAGAGCGGGGCGATGTATTCCGAGCGCGAGATCCCGTCGCCGTGCTCGCCGGAATAGGAGCCTTTGTAGCGGCGCACCAGCTCGGAGGTCTCCTCCGCGATGGCGCGCATCCGCTTCACGTCGCCTCCGTCCTTCATGTCGAGGATCGGTCGGACATGGAGGCAGCCAACGGAGGCGTGGGCGTACCAGGTGCCGCGGGTGCCGTGCCTGGTGAAGACGTCCGTCACCGCATCCGTGTAATCGGCGAGGTGCTCCAGCGGCACCGCGCAATCCTCGATGAACGAGACCGGCTTCGCGTCGCCCTTCATCGACATCATGATGTTGAGGCAGGCCTCGCGCACTTCCCAGACGGAACGCTGGCGCGCCGGCTCCAGGATCTCGACGACGGCGTCCGGGAAGCCGTGATCGGCCATGCAGGCATCGAGGCGCTTCAGGTCGCGCTTCAGAACGGCAAGGTCGTCCCCGGCGAATTCCGCCAACAGCAGGCAGTTCGGCTTGCCGCGGGTGATGTCGGCGAGCGTGGTCCGGAACAGGGGGATGTCGGCGCCCAGCACCAGCACGTTGTTGTCCACCAGCTCCACCGCCACGGGGTCGAGGGCGACGATATGCTGCGTCGTCTCCATGGCGGCCCGGAACGACGGGAAGTGGCAGACACCCATGACCCGGTGGGCCGGCAGGCGCGACAGCTTGAGGGTCACCGAGGTCGTGGCGGCGAGCGTCCCCTCAGAGCCGACGAGGAGATGCGCGAGATTCGGGCGCGGCTCGACCAGGGCGTCGAGATTGTAGCCACCCACGCGCCGCTGCACCTTCGGGTAGCGGGCCTCGATCTCGTCGCGGTGAAGCACGGCGAGGGCGCGCATGCGCTCGGCCAAGGATTCCGCGTGCGCCGAGCCGGTCACCCCCGAACTCGCATTGCCGGTCAGGCCGAAGCCGAAGGCCTCACCGCCCGGCAGCAGCGCGTCCATTGCCAGGACGTTGTCGCTCATCTTCCCGTAGCGCAGCGAGCGGGCGCCGCAGGAATTGTTGCCGGCCATGCCGCCGATGGTGCAGCGGGTGGCGGTCGAGGGTTCCACCGGGAAGAACCAGCCATCGGCCTTTACGCGGCTGTTCAGCCGCTCCAGCACCATGCCGGGCTCGACCGTGATGGTGCCGGCCTCCGGGTCGTAGGCGCGGATGCCGTTGAAGTGGCGCGAGCAATCGACCACGAGGCCGGAGCCGATCGGCTGGCCGTTCTGCGAGGTGCCGCCGCCGCGCAGGATCACCGGCGCGCCGTGATCGGCGGCGATCCGCAGGGTCGCGGCGATGTCGGCGGCCGAGCGCGGCAGCACCACCCCGGCCGGCATGATCTGGTAGATCGAGGCATCGGTGCTGTAGCGGCCGCGGGTGAACGCGTCGAACCGCGCCTCCCCCTGCAACTGTTCCGCGAGCTTGCGGGCCAAGCCCCCGTCCAGACGCGCCGCCGCGCGCGGCGAGGCCGCACTTCGAGCCTTGGCTTGCGTCACGGCCGATCCCTCCCGAGGGCGCGTCCCCGCCCGTCGGGAGAATTGTATTCAAAATTCAACGAAGAGGGAACGGGCGGTTGAGGGAGGGACCTTTGGGCACACCCTGTCGATGTCGCCGCCTGCGGCTTGTCTCGACGCCCAAGCGATCCGCCCTGTCATCCCGGGCCGCATAGCGGAGCCCCGGAATGACACAGTGATCTCTCCTACCGCGGATACAAAATCTCAGCCCGTAAAGAGCTCGGAAATGCCAGGGTTGCGCAGCAGCGTAGTCGTCCCTGCTGTCGCCGAATGTTCTTCAGCCGCAAGCCCGCCTCAGTGATTGTCCCGTGGCACGCCCGACGTCTGCGCCACCTTCTGGAACTTCACCGCCCCCTTCAGCACCATGCCCTCGTTGAGCTGAGCCACCTGATCCCGGTAGATCTCCTGCCAGGGCGTCTGGGTCGCCGGGTAGGGGAAGCCGCCCCGGCTCGCCAGATCGGACCGGCGGCGCTCCAGCTCCTCGGGCGGGAGCAGGATGTCGGCGCGGCGGGTGTTGAGGTCGATGCGGACCCGGTCACCGGATTGAAGCAGCGCCAGGCCGCCGCCCACCGCCGCCTCCGGCGAGGCGTTGAGGATCGCGGGCGTGCCCGAGGTGCCGGATTGGCGACCGTCGCCGATGCAGGGCAGGGAGGTCACGCCGCGGCGGATCAGCTCGCCCGGCGGCTGCATGTTCACCACCTCGGCCGCGCCGGGATAGCCGACCGGGCCGGCGCCGCGCATGATCAGGACGGTGTTCTCGTCGATCCCGAGCGCCGGATCGTCGATGCGGTGGTGGTAATCCTCCGGCCCGTCGAACACGACCACGGGGCCCTCGAAGGCCATCGGGTCCTCGGGGTTGCGCAGGTAGCGGGCGGCGAATTCCTCCGAGATCACGCAGGTCTTCATGATCGCCGAATCGAACAGGCTGCCCTTGAGGTTGAGGAAGCCCGCCCGCTCCATCAGCGGCGTCTCGTAGGCCCGGATCACCTCGCGGTTCCAGCTGTGCCGGCCGCGATAATTCTCGCCGACGGTCAGCCCGTTGCAGGTCGGCGCCTCGGTGTGGACCTTCCCGGCCTCGATCAGCTCGGCGAAGACGGCCGGCAGGCCGCCCGCGCGGAAATACTCCTCGCCGAGCCAGCGGCCGGCGGGCTGCATGTCGACCAGCAGCGGGATCTCGAAGCCGACCCGCTCCCAGTCGTCGCAGGTCAGCGGCACGCCGATATGCTTGGCGATGGCATTGATGTGGATCGGCGCGTTGGTCGAGCCGCCGATGGCGGCATTGGCCACGATCGCGTTCTCGAACGCCTCTCGGGTCAGGATGTCGGAGGGCTTGAGATCTTCCCAGACCATGTCGACGATGCGCAGGCCGGTGGCGTAGGCCGCCTGGCCGCGCTCGCGATAGGGCGCGGGGATCGCCGACGAGCCGGGAAGCGCCAAGCCGAGCGCTTCGGCGAGCGCGTTCATGGTCGAGGCCGTGCCCATCGTGTTGCAATGGCCCGTGGACGGCGCCGAGGAGCCGACGATGTCCATGAATTGCTGGAAGTCGATATCGCCGGCGGCGTGGCGCTCGCGAGTCTTCCAGACGATCGTGCCCGAGCCGGTCAGCTCCTTCTGGAAATAGCCGTTGAGCATCGGCCCGACATTGAGCGAGATCGCCGGAATGTTCACGGTGGCGGCCGCCATCAGGCAGGCCGGCATGGTCTTGTCGCAGCCGGTGAGCAGCACGACCCCGTCGAGGGGATAGCCGTACAGGACTTCGACCAGCGAGAGGTAGGCGAGGTTCCGGTCCAGGGACGCGGTCGGCCGTTTCCCGGTCTCCTGGATCGGGTGGCACGGGAACTCGAAGGCGACGCCGCCCGCCGCCGTGATGCCGTCGCGGACGCGCTTGGCCAACTCCAGATGGTGCCGGTTGCACGGGGACAGGTCGGAGCCGGTCTGGGCGATACCGATCAGCGGCTTGCCGGACCGCAGCTCGGCGGGCGTGAGCCCGAAATTCAGGTAGCGCTCGAGATAGAGCGCGGTCATGCCGGGGTTGTGGGGATTGTCGAACCACGCCTTCGAGCGCAGGTCGGCGGGGGTCACGCGGCGCTTCTCGCTCATGGTCGAAATCCTCAGATCGTCATGCCACCGTCGATGGAATAGCTCTGGCCGGTCACGAAGGCGGCCTCGTCGCTCGCCAGGAACACCACCAGCGGGGCGATCTCCTCGGCCTTGGCCAGCCGGCCCATGGGCTGGCGGGCGATGAAAGCCTTGCGGGCCTCCACGGGGTCGTCGAACGCGTTGATCCGGTCGGCGAGGGAGGGCGTGTCGACCGTGCCCGGGCAGACGCAGTTGCAGCGGATCCCGCGGCCCACGTAATCCGCCGCCACCGACTTGGTCAGGCCGATCACCGCGGCCTTGGTCAGCCCGTAGACGAAGCGGTTCGGCAGGCCGCGCAGCGAGCCGGCGACGCTCGCCATGTTGACGATACTCCCGGCGCCCGCCTCAAGCATCCGTGGCAGGACCGCGCGGATCGTCCAGAACTGCGACCGGACGTTGAGGTTCACCGCGAAGTCGAAATCGGCATCGCTGGCGTCGAGCACCGTGCCGGCATGGACGTAGCCGGCGCAGTTGAACAGCACGTCGATCCGGTCGAGCGTGCCGGCCACCGCCTCGATTTGCGCCCGGTCGAGCACGTCGAGGGGCGCGGTGGTGACGTTCTCCACGCCGTCGAAGGTCCGCAGCGCCTCTGCCCGGACGTCGGTGGCCAGCACCCGCGCGCCCTCGCGCGCCATCGCCAGGACGCTCGCCCGGCCGATGCCCTGGCCGGCGGCCGTGACCAAGGCAGTCTTGCCCGAAAGACGCATCTCCCGATCCTCCCAGTCTCGCGGTCGTGGTGCCGCTCCGGTCTCAGTCTGCCGCGGTCCGCGCCGCGGCGTCACGTGTCGCGCGGCCGATCAGGACAGCATCCGGGTATCGCCGTCGATGGAGATCGCCTGCCCCGAGATGGTCCGGCCCCGGGGTGAGCAGAGCAGCAGGATCTGGTCGGCCAGCTGGCGGGCGGTGACGTAATCCTTGACCGAGACGAACGAGAAGGCGCGGGCCTCCATCTCGGCAAAGCTCGTGCCCTGCTGCTGCGCCTTGGCCTCCAGGACCCGGCGCTGCCGGTCGCCAGCCACCAGGCCGGGCAGGATCGCGTTCACCCGGATGCCGGCCTCGCCGAGCTCGATCGCCAGGGACTTGGTGAAGCCGATCACCCCCCATTTCGCGGCCGCGTAGGGGCTGCGCAGGCCGAAGCCGAACTTTCCGGCCGCCGAGGACAGGTTGACGATCGAGCCATTGCCGCTCGCGCGCAGATGCGACACCGCGAGCCGGGCGCAGTTGAACTGGCTGGTGAGGCAGACCGTCAGGCAGCGGTCCCATTCCTCGGGGGCGATCTCCTCGACCCGCCCGGTCGGCCCGGCGATGCCGGCATTGTTGACGAGCACATCGAGGCCGCCGAGATGCTCAACAGCCTGATCCATCATGGCGGCGACCTGCTCACGGTCCGCGACATCGGTCCGGCTGCGGCCGACCTCGGCGGGCAGCGTCGCGAGCGCCGCCTCGTCGATGTCGCAGGCGAAGACCCGCGCGCCTTCCTCGAGAAACGCATCGACGATGCCGCGACCGATGCCGGCCGCGCCCGCCGTCACGAGCACGCGCAGGCCGGCGATTCCCAGATCCATATCGTCCCTCCCATCTTCGCATCGTCGCGAACGGCGGTTGCCGGGTTTCGCGATGATGCGCACCCAAAGCTACGTGTCCCGCAGGCCGCCGCGGTACATGATGAATTCGGCCGCCTCGCGGATATCGGCCGCCAGCGCGGCGGCAGCCGCCGGCCCGTCGCCGGCTTCGATCGCCGCCAGCGCCTCGGCGTGCCGCCGCAGCGCGAAACCCTGGAGCAGCCGCTCCGGATGGGCGCGCAGGTCGAGGTTGATGACCGGACCCGCCTTCAGCCACAGCCGGGCGATGATCTCGTGCAGGGGCGCCAGGCCGCAGGCCGCGTAGATCGCGAAATGCAGGTCGCGGTTGAGCCGGACGGCCTGGGCGCTGTCGGGCCGCGCCGATTCGGCCTCGGCGCGAAACGCCGCCTCGGCCCGGCGGATCGCGGCGAGGTCCGCCTCGCTCCGGCGCTCGGCTGTGCGCGCGGCGGCCATGCCTTCGATCGCCATGCGGGTCTCGGCGAGCGCCCGGAAATCCTGCGCCGTCATGATCGGCACCCGGATCGCCCGGGTCGCCGCGACTTCGAGGACACCGTCGGCCACCAGGCGACTCACCGCCTCGCGCACCGGCATCACGGAGACGCCGAGCGCCGCCGCGCTCTGGCGCAGGGACAGCCGGTCGCCGGGCGCCAGACGCCCGGAGGCGAGCAGGTCGGCCAGGGCCTCGTAGGCGGTGTCGGCGAGGGTGCGCCGTTCGAGCTGGGGCAGTTCGGCCAGGGCCGACATGGAACTCATGTGCCGACACTAGACGAATCCGGCACTATCGCGCTAGTGATCTGTGATCACAGTTCGGGTGAGGGCCACCAGAGCCCACCAAAAATGCCCGGCTGGAGGAAACGCACGGGAGCGGAACGATGACGGATCGGTTCGGGGATTCTCTCTCACGCCGCAGCCTTCTGCGGGCCGGCGGCGCGGCCCTCATCGCCCCGGCGCTCGGGAGCCCAGCCCTGTCCCAGGGACAGTCCGACGTGATCCGGATCGGCCACCTGACCCCGCGCACCGGGTTCCTCGGGCCGCTCGGCGAGTTTGCCGTGCAGGCCGCCCAGCTCGCCGTGGAGGAGATCAACGCGAGCGGCGGCATCGCCGGCCGCAAGGTCGAGCTCCTGTCGGAGGACAGCGTCAATCCGCAGACCGCCTCGGCGAAGGCCGAGCGCATGGTCCAGCGCGACCGCGTCGCCTGCCTGGTCGGCGAGATCAACTCGGCCTCGGCGCTCGCGATCAGCCAGGTGGCGCAGCGGGAGAAGGTGCTGTTCATCAACACCGGCGCGAACTCGGACGCGCTGCGCGGGGCGGATTGCAAGCGCTACCTGTTCCATGTCGAGGCGCAGAACACGATGATGGTCCGCGCGGCCGGCCGCGCCCTGGTCGAGAAGGGCCTGATCAAGGGCAAGAGGGTCTACGCGCTCACCGCCGACTACGCCTTCGGCCACGACCTGCTGAAGCAGGCCAAGAAGTTCTTCATCGCCAACGAGGCGACCATCGCGGGCGAGGACCTGATCCCCACCGAGCTCACCGACTTCTCGCCCTTCCTGCTCAAGCTGCGCCAGGGTCGGCCGGACCTGGTGATCTGCAACCTCGCGGGCGCCCAGATCACCAACTTCCTCAAGCAATACAGCGAGTTCGGCCTGCCGTTCCCGGTCGCGGGCTTCGGGTTCGATACGGCGCTCGCCTGGGGCGCCGGACCCGGCAACTTCCTCGGCACCTGGCCGGTGATCTGGCATCACCGGATCGACTCGCCCTCGGCCCAGAAATTCGTGGCGGCGTTCCGGGCCAAGTACAAGAAGCCCCCGGAGAACCAGGGTTGGGGCGACTACACGGCGATGAAGATCGTCGCCCAGTCCATGAACGAGCTCAAATCGACCGATTCCACCAAGATCGTGGAGCATCTCGAGAAGGGCGCGACCTTCGACATCGCCAAGACCCGGGAGGGCTATTTCCGGCCCTGGGATCACGAGCTGATGCAGGAGATGTACGCGATCACCGCCCTGCCAGCGGATCAGGTGAAGAATCCCTACGACATCTTCACGGCCACCGGGCCGCTGCCCGGTGCCGGCGAGAACCTCGAGGTCCTCGCGACCACCCGCGACGAGAACGCCTGCACCTTCCCGGCGTGAGGCGGCCATGCAGCTCGTCTTCATCCTGGAGCAGGTGCTCAACGGCTTGCTGATCGGCGTCCAGTACCTGCTGATCGCGCTGGGCCTGTCGCTGATCTTCAGCCTCGGCGGGATCGTGAATCTCGCCCACGGCGCCTTCTACGCCATCGGCGCCTACCTGACGGTGATGCTGACCCCGACGATCGGGTTCGGCGGCGCCCTCGTCGCCTCGCCGCTGCTCGTCGCGGTGCTCGGCCTCGCGATCGAGCGGTTCCTGCTCCGGCGGTTCTACCGAGGCGATCCGACGCTGGGGCTGCTCCTGACCTTCGGCCTCGCCATGGTCGCCGAGCAGGCCCTGCGCATGGCCTTCGGGGCGGCGCCGCTGCCCTACGGGATCCCGAGCTGGCTGCGCGGCCAGGTGTTCATCGGCGACCTGATCTATTCGCGCTACCGGCTGTCCATCCTGGTGGTGGCATTGGCCTGCGTCGGCGGCCTGTGGCTGCTCCTGACCCGCACGAGCTTCGGGCGTGTGGTCCGGGCCGGCGTCCAGAACCCCGACATGGTCGCTGCGCTGGGCATCTCGCTGCGGCCCTACATGACCGCCGTCGTGACGATCGCCGTCGGTCTCGCCGCCCTCGCCGGCACCATGATGGCGCCGGTGACCGGCGTGCATCCCGCCATGGGCGCCGAGATCCTGACCTTCGCCTTCGTCGTCGTGGTGATCGGCGGGCTCGGCTCGTTCTGGGGCGTCGTCTTCGCGGCGCTGATCGTCGGCGTCGTCCGGGGGCTCACCGCCTACGCCTACCCGCCGGCCACGGAGGCCGCGGTCTACGGCCTGATGGTGCTCGTCCTGCTGCTGCGCCCGCGCGGCCTGTTCGGCGAGCAGATCGCCCGATTCGAGTAAGCGGGAGCAGCCCCATGTCCGGAACCGCAGAACCGCTGCCGCTCGCCATGCCCCAGCGCGGCCTGATCCTGCGCGAGAGCCGCCAGCTCTGGGCCGCGCTCGCCGCCCTGATCGTCCTGCCCTTCGCGCTGGACGCGATCGGCCTGACGCTCATCACCGCCACCGACGTGGTGATCTTCGCGCTGGCCGTCCTCGGCCTCAACATCCTGGTCGGCTGGACCGGCCTGGTCTCCTTCGGCCACGGGGCGTGGTTCGGGATCGGCGCCTACGCGGTGGCGATCCTGCAGACCCGCCTGGCGCCCGGAGACATGGCCCTGCCACTCGTCGGCGCGCTGGCGATCACCGGCCTCGCCGCCTTGGCCGGCGGCGCACTGATCCTGCGGCGGCGCGGCGTCTACTTCTCGCTGCTGACCCTGGCGTTCACCGCGATGCTCTACGCCATCGCGTTCCGCTGGACCGACCTCACCGGCGGCGAGAACGGCATCGGCAACCTGCACCGCTGGGAGGCGCTGCAGAAGCCCGGCGCCTATTACGCGGCCGTCTCCGCCATCGCCTTCCTCGTCCTGGTCGGGCTCTGGCGGTTCCGACGCTCGCCCATGGGGACGGTGCTGGTCGCGATCCGGGAGAACGAGCAGCGCGCCGGCTTCCTCGGCTACGCGACCAACCGCTACAAGCTCGCCGCCTTCGTGATCTCGGCCTCGATCACCGGGCTCGCCGGGGCGCTCTCCGCCTACAGCCACCGCTTCACCTCGGCCGACCCGATCTCCATCGCGTTCTCGGGCGAGTTGCTCGCCATGGTGGTGATCGGCGGGATGCGCTCGTTCCTCGGACCGGCGCTCGGTGCCCTGTTCTACATCCTGTTCCGGGAATTCCTATCGATCTACACAGCAGACTGGCTGCTGTATTTCGGGCTGCTGTTCGTCGCCTTCATCGTGTTCTCGCCGGACGGGCTCGTCGGCATCGCGGCGCGGCTGATGCGGCCGTTCCGCCGCTTGCCCAGCGAGGGCGCCCCCATGTCCGCGCGCCGGGCCGGCGCCTCCGGCCGGGTGCCCGCGCGGTTTATCGCGGAGAGCCGCGCCGACGGGCCGGTCCTGGTCGCCGAGGACATCCGGAAGAGCTTCGGGCCGGTGGCGGCGGTGCGCGGCGTGTCCTTCGCGGTGGCCGACCGGACCCTGCACGCGCTGATCGGGCCGAACGGCGCCGGCAAGACCACGGCGTTCAACCTGCTCTCCGGCCTGTTCCGGCCGAATGCCGGCCGGATCCTCCTCGACGGGCGCGAGATCGCCGGTCTCGAGCCGCACGCGATCACCCGGGCCGGGCTCGGCCGCTCGTTCCAGATCACCAACCTGTTCCCCGGCCTGTCCGTCGAGGAGAATGTCCGGCTCGCGGTCCAGGCGCGCCATCCGGCCCATATGAGCCCCTGGCGCGACGCCCTCGGCGTCCGGGAGATCGCCGACGACACGGCCGAGCTGCTGCGCTGGACCGGGCTCGCCGGGATCGAGAAGGCGGAGGCCGGCAGCCTCTCCTACGGAGGGCAGCGCCTCCTCGATATGGGTTTGGCTTTGGCCACGCGGCCCCGGGTGCTGCTGCTCGACGAGCCGCTGGCCGGCCTCGCCGCCGCCGAGCGCGAGCGCGTCGGCGACCTGATCAAGGCGCTCTCGGCCGACATCCCGGTGCTGCTGGTGGAGCACGACATTGATCGGGTCTTCCGCCTCGCCGACCGGGTCACCGTCATGGCCGACGGGGCCGTGCTCGTGGACGGTTCCGTGGCCGATGCCCGGGACGACGAACGGGTCCAGGCGGTCTATCTCGGCTCGGGCACGGAGGCGATCGCCGCCAAGCCCCGGGCGAGCGCGGCGGCGCCCGAGACGCTGCTTTGCATGGCCGGCGTCGATACCTTCTACGGCAAGTCGCACATCCTCAACGGCGTCGACCTCACCGTGCACAAGGGCGAGGTCGTGGCCCTGCTCGGCCGCAACGGCGCCGGCAAGTCGACCCTGCTGAAGACGCTGATCGGCACCGCGCCCCCGGCCGCCGGCCGGATCGTGCTGGCCGGCCAGGACATCGCCGGGCTGACGCCCGATCGGATCGCCCGGCTCGGCATCGGCTACGTGCCGCAGGGCCGGGCGCTGTTCTCCGGGATGAGCGTCGCCGAGAATCTCGGCCTCGGCCGGCTGCGGCGGCTCACCGGCGCCGGCATCCACTGGGACGAGGACAAGGTCCTGGAGTTCTTCCCGCGGCTCAAGCAGCGCTGGACCGTCGACGCCGCGCGTCTGTCGGGCGGCGAGCAGCAGATGGTGGCGGTGGCCCGGGCCCTGTCGGGCGACACCCGCCTCCTGCTCCTCGACGAGCCGTTCGAGGGCCTGTCGCCGGCGGTGACCGAGGAACTGTTCGAGGCGTTCGACCGTCTGCGCCGGGAGATCGCGATCATCCTGGTCGACCACCACCTCGACCTCGCGCTGGCGCTCTCGGACCGCACCGTCGCGCTGGAGCGCGGCAGCGTCCAATGGACCGGCGAATCGCGCCTGCTGCGCGACGATCAGGATCTGCGGCGAAAGGTTTTGTGGCTATGACCGACAGCGTCGCGATCATCGGCTCCGGCCTGATCGGCCGGGCCTGGGCGATGATTTTCGCCCGCGCAGGCTGGGACGTGCGCCTGTTCGATGCCGCCGACGGGATCGCCGAGGCCGCGATCCCGCTCTGCGCCGAGGGCCTTCGGACACTGGCCGAGCACGGGCTCTGCCCCGATCCAGAAGGGGCCGCGGGCCGCATCCGCGCACCGGAAGGCCTCGCCGCTTGCCTCGACGGTGTCGGCTTCGTGCAGGAGAACGGGCCGGAACGGCTCGACGTGAAGCAGGCTCTTTTCGCCGAGCTCGACGCGCTGGCGCCACCGGACGCGATCATCGCCTCGTCCTCCTCGGCGATCCGCTGCTCGCTGTTCACGGAAGGCCTGCCCGGCCGCGGGCGCTGCCTGATCGGGCATCCGGTGAACCCGCCGCACCTGATCCCGCTGGTGGAGATCTCCGGCGCGCCGTGGACGGATACGGCAACCCTGGAGCGCGCCCGAGCGACCTACGAAGCCATCAGGCAGGTGCCGATCACGGTGCTGAAGGAGATCGAGGGCTTCATTCTCAACCGGCTCCAGGGCGCGCTGCTGGCGGAGGCGTTCCGCCTCGCCGCGGAGGGCTACGTGACGCCGCAGGATCTCGACAAGACCGTTGCGGACGGGCTCGGCCTGCGCTGGAGCTTCATGGGGCCGTTCGAGACGATCGAGCTCAACGCCCCCGGCGGCATCGCCGATTACTGCGCGCGCTACACCGGCTTCTACAAGAGCCTCGCCGCCGATCCCGCCCCGCCCACGGTCTACGAGGCGCCGGCCACCGAGGCGATCCTGGCGCAGTGGCGGGCGCCCGCGGATCTGCCCGCCCGCATGCGCCGCCGGGATGACCGGCTCGCAGCCCTGCGGGCCCACAAGCGTTCACAGAAGGACTGAGCATGGCCCCCCAGCGGAAAGTCATCATCACCTGCGCCGTCACGGGCGCGATCCACACGCCCAGCATGTCGCCGCATTTGCCGGTGACGCCGGAGGAGATCGCCGACGCCGCGATCGGCGCCGCCGAGGCCGGGGCGGCGATCATCCATCTGCACGCCCGCGACCCCGAGACCGGGCAGCCCGACCAGTCGCCCGAGGCCTTCGCCAAGTTCCTGCCGGTGATCAAGCAGCGCTCGGGCTGCGTGGTGAACCTCACCACCGGCGGCGCGCCGACCATGTCGATCGAGGAGCGGGTGCGCCCCGCCGCGACCTTCCAGCCTGAGGTCGCCTCGCTCAATCTCGGCTCGATGAATTTCGGCCTGTTCGGCATGCTCGATCGCTTCAAGGACCTGAAGCACCAGTGGGAGCGCGACTATCTCGGCAACAAGGACATCATCTTCCGCAACTCGTTCGGCCAGATCGAGCACATCCTCACCACCTGCGCGCCGAACGGCACAAAGTTCGAGTTCGAGTGCTACGACACCGCCCACCTCTACAATCTCAAGTACTTCTTCGACCGCGGGCTGGTGAAGGCGCCTCTGTTCATCCAGACCGTGTTCGGCCTGCAGGGCGGCATCGGCGCGCATCCGGACGACGTGATGCACATGAAGCGCACCGCCGACCGGCTGTTCGGCGATCAGTACCGCTGGTCGGTCCTGGGCGCCGGCCGCAACCAGATGAACATCGCCGCCATGGCGGCCGCGATGGGCGGCAACGTCCGCGTCGGCTTGGAGGACAGCCTGTGGGACGGTCCCGGCAAGCTCGCCGAGACCAACGCCGCGCAGGTCCGCCGCGTCCGGACGATCATCGAGGGCCTCGGCCTCGCCATCGCGTCGCCCGACGAGGCGCGGGAGATGCTGGCGCTGAAGGGCGGGGACAAGGTCGCGTTCTGAAGCGTGTTCGGGCCGAGAGGATCCATCCCGGCCCGTCGTTTAATCGGGTGAGCCGAACACACGGTCAAGATCGGCCTGGGTGATACCGTCGATCTCCAGAATCTTCAGCCGGCTTTGGTCGCCGGCGGCGATCCGAACCGAGCTGCGACCGATCTTGAGCGCTTTGGCGATCAACTTTTCCAGCGCCGCATTGGCGGCGCCATCGACCGGCGGCGCGGAAACCCGCGCCTTTAGGTAGGGCTGGCCTTTCTCGTCTCGCGCCCAGCCATCCGCCGCATCGCGTCCGCCGCGCGGCGTGAGGCGGACCGCCAGCCGAATCGCCGCCATCGAACTGGCTTTCAGAAAATCTTGCCCGGGTTCAGCCGGTTGTCCGGGTCGAGCGCGCGCTTGACCAGACGCATGGCGCCGATCTCCTCCGGGGAGCGCGACAGGGGCAGCTTACCGCGCTTCTCTAGGCCGATGCCGTGCTCGGCCGAGACCGAGCCGTTCAGCTCGGCGAGCGGCGCGTAGATCGCGGCGTCGATGGCGGCGTTGCCGGCGGCGTCGAGGCGGGTCGTGTTCCAGTGCAAATTGTTGTCGCCGATATGCCCGTAGACGACGGCCCGGCAGCCGGGGATCGCCGCGAGACCGTCCAGCGCCCCGCGAACGTAGCCATCCATCTTCGAGAGCGGCACGCTGACGTCGAAGGCGCGCTCGATCCCGTCAGCGTTCAGGTGCTCGACCCGGTCGCGGATGCGCCACATCCCCCGGCGCTGCTCCTCCGACGAGGCCACGGCCGCGTCGAGGATCGTGCCCTCGCCCATCAGGCCTTCGAGCAGGCCGAGGAACCGGTCGGATTCCTCGGGCACGCACTCGACCTCGATGATCGCGTAGAACGGGTAATCGTAGCCCAGCGGCGGCGTCGCCCGGCCGGGGGCGGTCATCAGCCGGTAGAAGTCCGGCCACAGGCCCTCGAAGGACGAGACCCGCCCCTGGAACGCGCTCTGGGCGGCGCGCAGGACCCGGGCGCCGTCATCGACCCCCGGGCAGGCGATCAGCGCGGTGGCGTAGCCGGCCGGCTCCGGGCGCAGGCGCAGGACCGCGCGGGTGACGATCCCGAGGGTCCCCTCGGTGCCGATGAAGATCTGCTTCAGGTCGAGCCCGGTGTTGTTCTTGATCAGCGGCCGCATGGACGAGACCACCGTGCCGTCGGCCAGCACCGCTTCCAGCCCCAGAACCATCTCGCGCATCATGCCGTAGCGCAGCACCCGCAGCCCGCCGGCATTGGTCGAGATCGCGCCGCCGATCGTGGCCGAGCCGCGGGCGCCAAGATCGAGGGGGAAGAACAGGCCGCGCTCCGTGGCGGCGTTCTGCACGCTCTCGATGGTGGCGCCGGTGCCGACCACCACGGTCATCCCCAGCGGATCGACCGGCTCGATCGCGGTCATCCGCTCGGTGGAGAGCGTGATCTCGTCCGGAGAGCACAGGGTCCCGTCGACAAGCCCGGTGGCGCCGCCGCGCGGGACGATGGCGACCCCCGCCGCGTGGCAGGCGGCCATCACGGCGCTGGTCTCCGCGGTATCGCGCGGCCGGACGAGGGCGCGTGCCGCGCAGGGCTCGGTCGGCCGGGTCCAGTTCGCGGACCGGCCGCGCAGCTCCTCGCCGGTGACCAGGCCGGACGGCCCGACGATCTCGGTGAGACGCGCGAGGAGGGAATCGGCGGCTGTCATCGGCTCGGTCTCTGCGGCGGGCGCCACGTCGGGCAGGCGGTTTTAACGCGAGCCTCTGTCACAAAAGCCCACGGGCCGCGAGGTTGCGCATCAGCGCGCGGGCGCCGAACGTCCAGGGCTCGCAGGCGTCGCAGGGGCGCATCCGGTTGACCAGCCGGCCGAGTTCCGGGCTCGCCACGACGACGCGGTCGTTCTCGACATGGGTGAAGCCGAGCCCCGGCCCGTGCCGGTCCTGGATCGGCGCGAACATTGTGCCGAGCAGCAGGATCGCCCCGTCCGGGTAATCGTGCGTGCGCCCCATCAGGGCGCCGACCAGCTCCTCTGGATCGCGGCTGATCTCGGCGAGCGGCGAGGTGCCCTCCATCCGGAACCCGTCGGTGCCGGTCACTTCGAGGGTCACGGTGGTGCGCCGGATATCGTCCAGGGTGAAGGTCTCGTCGAATAGCCGCAGGAACGGGCCCAGGGCGCAGGAGGCGTTGTTGTCCTTCGCCTTGCCGAGGAGCAGCGCCGACCGGCCCTCGAAATCGCGCAGGTTCACGTCGTTGGCGAGCGTCGCCCCGACGATGGCTTGCTTGGACGACACCGCCAGGGCCACTTCCGGCTCGGGGTTGTTCCAGTGCGAATCGGGATGAAGCCCGGCATCGGCGCCGCAGCCCACCGCCGAGAGCGGCTGGGCCTTGGTGAAGATCTCGGCGTCCGGCCCGATCCCGACTTCGAGATACTGGCTCCAGGCGCCCTGCGCGACCAGCACGTCCTTCAGCGCCATCGCCTCGGGCGAGCCGGGTTTCAGCCGGCGCAGGTCGCGGCCGACCAGGCGCTCGACCTCGGCGCGGATCGCTGCGGCGGCCGCGAGATCGCCCCGGGCCCGCTCCTCGATGACGCGCTCCAGCATGGAGGTCGCGAAGGTGACGCCGGCGGCCTTCAGCGCCTGGAGATCCACCGGGGCGAGCAGCCACGGCTGCCCGGGATCGCGGCCGTCCGGCGGGGTGTTGGCCACGATCGCGTCCAGGCTTCCGAGATCCGCGCCCTCGGCGGCCCGGAGCGCGGCGGCCGCGTCCGGTGTCTCGCACAGGTCGCTGACCGTCGCGAACCGGGCGGTGACGTCGATCGCCCGCAGATCGCCGTCCGAAGCCGCGCGGATCGCCACCACGCTCGGACCCCCGACATCCGGGCGCCACACCCGCCCGACCAGCGCCCCGCGACCGGCATCGTCGGGCAGGATCTCGCGTGCGGTCAGTCCGGATAATGCCATGCTGTCCTCATGCGTCAGGGCTTATCGCTGCGCCACGTCCCGCCGGTCCCTGCCGGAAGGCCCGGCTCAGCGGGGCCGATACGGGCCGCTTTAGCACCCGCTGTCGATTCGGGCCCCGGCAGGATGTTTCATGCCGGCGGTGTCGTCACCCGTCGTCCCCGCCCTCCAGCTTCACACGGGAAAGCGGCTGACAGAAGCGCGATATGATTCAAAATTCAGGTTCTGCCGACTTGCTTTCCGGCAAGGGCTCTATTGTACTGTTTGGACAGGAGTCGCCGTCAGAGCGTCCCTGATTGGGAGGAAGCATGGCCTCGGTGGGAATCCGCGAGGTCCGCAAGGCTTTCGGGTCGACGAACGTCCTGCACGGCGTGTCCGTGGACATCCGGGACGGGGAGTTCGTGATCCTGGTCGGGCCTTCGGGCTGCGGAAAATCGACCTTGCTCCGGATGATTGCCGGCTTGGAGAATATCTCCGGCGGCGAGATCCGTATCGGCGAGCGTGTGGTCAATGATGTCCCGCCCAAGGAGCGGGACATCGCCATGGTGTTCCAGAACTACGCCCTCTATCCGCACCTCACGGTGCGCGAGAACATGGCGTTCTCCATGCGGATCCGGAAGGCGCGGGCCGCCGAGATCGACGAGCGCGTCAGCAAGGCGGCGCAGATCCTCGGGCTGACCCATCTCCTCGACCGCTATCCGCGGCAGCTCTCCGGCGGGCAACGCCAGCGCGTGGCCATGGGCCGGGCGATCGTGCGCGACCCGCAGGTCTTCCTGTTCGACGAGCCGCTCTCGAATCTCGACGCGAAGCTGCGCGTGGCGATGCGCACCGAGATCAAGGAGCTGCACCAGCGCCTGAAGACCACGACCATCTACGTCACCCACGACCAGATCGAGGCCATGACCATGGCCGACCGGATCGTGGTGATGCATGACGGCGTGGTCGAGCAGATCGGCCCGCCGCTGGAACTCTACGACCGGCCCGACAACCTGTTCGTGGCGGGCTTCATCGGGTCCCCGGCGATGAATTTCGTGAGCGGGACGGTGCGGCGGAACGGCCACTTGGTCTTCGCCGCCGACACGGGGCTGATCATTCCCCTGATGCAGGCACCGGCGGGCGTCGAGGGCCGCAAGCTGGTCCTCGGGATGCGGCCGGAGCATTTCGACCTGGCACCCGATGGGATCGCCGCCGAGGTCGTCGTGGTCGAGCCGACGGGCTCCGAGACGATGCTGGCGGTGCGGGCCCAGGGCCAGGACTTCACCTGCGTGCTGCGCGAGCGCGTGAGCGAGGGGCCGGGCGAGACCGTCCACCTGCGACCGAACCGCGTGCACTTCTTCGATGCCGAGACGGGCCGGCGCCTGCCGACCTGACCGCACCCGATCCCCGTCGCCGAGCCGGACCCGCTTCGTTCCCGGCGGGCCGATCCATCCAGGGAGTGACGCCACGATGCCCAAACTCGACCGCCGTTCCCTCCTGACGGGGGCCGCCGCGACCGGCCTCGCCGCCGGCGCCGACCTCCTCGGCTTCGCCCGGGCCTGGGCCCAGACCGCCGAGTGGAAGCCGGAGCCCGGCGCCAGCCTGTCGATCCTGCGCTGGAAGCGCTTCATCCCCAGTGAGGACGAGGCGTTCCTGCGCATGGTCGACGCCTTCACCAAGGCGACCGGCGTCAAGGTCTCGGTGACCAACGAATCCTTCGACGACATCCAGCCCAAGGCCTCCGTCGCCGCCAATACCGGGCAGGGGCCCGACATGGTCTGGGGCCTGTTCTCGTTCCCGGCCCTGTTCCCCGACAAGTGCCTGCCGCTGGAGGATGTCGCGGAGTCGCTGGCCAAGAAATACGGCCCCTGGTTCCCGTCGGCGGAGGCCTACGGCAAGGTCAAGGGCAAGTGGATCGCGATCCCGGTCGGCTTCAACGGCGGCTATCCGAACTACCGCATCTCGGCGATGCAGAAAGCCGGGTTCAGCAAGTTCCCCGAGGATACCGCCGGCTTCCTCGAACTGTGCCGGGCGCTCAAGAAGAACAACACGCCGGCGGGCTTCGCCCTCGGGCACGCCACCGGCGACGCCAACACCTGGTGCCACTGGGCGCTCTGGTCCCATGGCGCCAACCTGGTCGACGCCAACGAGAAGATCGTCATCAACTCGCCGGAGACCGCCAAGGCGCTGGAATACGTCAAGGCGATGTACGAAACCTTCGTGCCGGGGACCGTGTCGTGGAACGATTCCTCCAACAACAAGGCGTTCCTGGCGGGCGACCTCTACCTGACGCATAACGGCATCTCCATCTACGCCGCCGCCAAGAAGGACAACCCGAAGCTCGCCGAGGATATGGACCACGCGGTCTGGCCGATCGGCCCCGCCGGCAAGCCCACCGAGTTCCAGCTCGCCTTCCCGATCCTGGCGTTCAAATACTCGAAGGCGCCCAATGCCTGTAAGGCCTTCATCAGTTTCATGATGGAGGCGTCGAACTACAATCCCTGGCTGGAAGCCGCGCAGGGCTACCTGTGCGAGCCGCTGTCGAACTACCCGAAGAACCCGATTTGGACGAGCGATCCGAAGAACGCGGTCTTCGCCGAAGCCGGACGGCGTTCCCGGGCGGCCGGCGGCCTGGCACCCGTCAGCGAGCGCGTCGCCGCGGTCCTGGCCGACTTCGTCGTGGTCGACATGTTCGCCAGCCACTGTACCGGCCGCGAGGACGTGAAGACCGCGATCCGCAACGCCGAGCGCGCCGCCCAGCGCATCTTCCGCAACACCTGAACGCGGTGGGCCGCGGGTCTTGCCCGCGGCCATGACCCCGAGGCGAATCCATGGCGCATACGGCCCTGACACAGCCCGCCAAGCTGGCGATGCCGACCCGCTCGGCCTGGCAGCGCCTGCGCGCGAGCCGCGGCTGGGCGGGCTTCTGGTTCATGCTGCCGACCGCGCTGATCCTCGGCCTGTTCCTCGCCTATCCGCTGCTGAAGGGCATCTGGCTGTCCTTCACCAACACCCGGATCGGCCGGGAGGGCGTCTTCATCGGCCTGGAGAACTACACCTGGCTCTGGGACGACGACGTCTTCTGGCTCTCGGTGTTCAACACCTGCCTGTACACGGTGGTGGCCTCGGTGGTGAAGTTCGGCGTCGGCCTCTACCTGGCGCTGCTGCTGAACAAGAACATGCCGTTCAAGTCGATCATCCGGTCGATCGTGCTGATCCCGTTCGTCGTGCCCACCGTCCTGTCGGCGATCGCGTTCTGGTGGATCTTCGACAGCCAGTTCTCGATCATCTCGTGGTCGCTGCGCCATCTCGGCATCATCGACGGCAACATCGACTTCCTCGGCGAGCCCAGCATGGCGCGGGCCTGCGTGATCTTCGCCAATATCTGGCGCGGCGTGCCGTTCATCGCGATCACGCTGCTGGCCGGGCTGCAGACGGTCTCTCCCTCGCTCTACGAGGCCGCGACGCTGGACGGCGCCTCGAACTGGCAGATCTTCTCGCGCATCACCCTGCCGCTGCTGACGCCGATCATCGCCGTGGTGATGACCTTCTCGGTGCTGTTCACCTTCACCGACTTCCAGCTGATCTGGGCGATGACCCGGGGCGGCCCGGTCAACGCCACGCACCTGATGGCGACCCTGTCGTATCAGCGCGGCATCCTCTCCGGGACGCTGGGCGAGGGCGCGGCGATCGCCACCGCGATGGTGCCGTTCCTGCTCGCCGCGATCGGCATCTCGTGGTTCGGCCTGCAGCGCCGGGCCTGGCAATCCGGGGGAACCGACCGATGAGCGCGCCCGCTCCGCCCGCCCATGCCGACCCGCGCCTCGCGCCCGTCATCGCCGCGCGCCCGGTCGGGCTCACCGACGACAGCGAGGGGATGGCCTATCTCGAGCGCCTGCCCCGGCGGCTCGTGACCACCTACCTGCCGCTCCTGATCATCCTCGTGGTGCTGCTGTTCCCGTTCTACTGGATGGCGCTGACGGCGATCAAACCGGACGAGCAGCTGATCGACATGGAGCGGTTCAACCCGTTCTGGGTGGTCGAGCCGACGTTCAAGCACATCAACAAGCTGCTGTTCGAGACGCAGTATCCGCGCTGGCTCTGGAACACGATGTACGTGTCCGTGGCCGCCACCGTGCTGTCGCTGTTTGCCAGCGTGCTGGCCGCCTATGCCTGCGTGCGGATCCGCTTCAACGGTGCGGGCTGGGTCGGCGCGGCGATCTTCCTGGCCTACCTCGTGCCGCCCTCGATCCTGTTCATCCCGCTCGCCACGATCGTCCAGGCCTACGGCCTGTTCGACTCGCCGATCGCCCTGATCCTGGCCTATCCGACGATCCTGATCCCGTTCTCGACCTGGCTCCTGATGGGCTACTTCAAGACGATTCCCTACGAGCTGGAGGAATGCGCGCTGATGGACGGCGCGAGCCGGTGGCAGATCCTGACCAAGATCATCCTGCCGCTCGCCTTCCCGGGCCTGATCTCAGCCGGGATCTTCTCCCTGACGCT
The DNA here is from genome assembly GCF_000272495.1 of Methylobacterium sp. GXF4. NCBI lineage: Bacteria > Pseudomonadati > Pseudomonadota > Alphaproteobacteria > Hyphomicrobiales > Methylobacteriaceae > Methylobacterium > Methylobacterium sp. GXF4. The sequence goes on from NZ_AKFK01000053.1 coordinate 71,467, forward strand.
GTGCTGGAACGAGTTCATCTACGCGCTGACCTTCCTGTCCTCGACCCAGAACAAGACCGTGCCGATCGCGGTGGTCAGCGAGTTCGTGGACGGCGACGTCTACAAGTGGGGCTCGCTCATGGCCGGCGCCCTGCTCGGCTCCCTGCCGCTGGTGATCCTCTACTCGTTCTTCGTCGAGTATTACGTCTCCGCGCTCACCGGCGCCGTGAAGGAATAGCCCGCGCGGCTTCGGGGCGTGGGAAACCCGGCGGCGGCCGTTGCGCCGCCGGCCACGATTGCCCAGACAATCCGCTGTGAGACCGCGCAGCGAGCGCTGCGGACGGAGATCGCAGAAGGTCACGCATGGCCCATTTCATCGAGACCCGCGCCAGCCTGGTCACCGACGCCATCGCGGGGCTTCTGGCCGCCGGCGGCGGTCGCCTCGCGCGGCTCGACGGCGATCCGGGAATCCGCGTCGTGCTGCGGTCCGAGCTGGACCCCGGCAAGGTCGCGGTGATCTCGGGCGGCGGGTCCGGCCACGAGCCGGCCCATGCCGGCTTCGTCGGGCCGGGCATGCTGAGCGCGGCGGTCTGCGGCGACGTCTTCGCCTCGCCGAGCGTCGATGCGGTGCTGGCCGGCATCCTGGCGGTGACCGGGCAGGCCGGGTGCCTGCTGATCATCAAGAACTATGCGGGCGATCGGCTGAATTTCGGCCTCGCGGCCGAACGCGCCCGGGCGCTCGGCAAGAAGGTCGAGACCGTGATCGTGGCTGACGACATCGCCCTGCCGGCGGCGAAGCAGCCCCGGGGCGTGGCCGGCACCCTGTTCGTCCACAAGATCGCGGGCCACGCCGCGGAGACCGGCGCGCCTCTGGATACGGTGGCGGCCCTGGCCCGGCGGGTCGCGGCCTCGGCCCAGTCGCTCGGCATCGCGGTCTCGACCGCCACGATTCCGGGCTCGCCGCGCAGCGAGCGCCTCGCCGAGGGTCAGGCCGAGCTCGGCCTCGGCATCCATGGCGAACCGGGGGTCGAGCGGATCGCGCTGCCCAAGGCGGGCGATCTGGCACGGCTGATGACCGAGCGTCTCACGGGCGCCGGGCCGCTGGCCTTGCTGGTCAACAATCTCGGCTCGGCCACGGCCCTGGAGATGCAGGTCCTGACCCAGGCCGTCCTGGCCACGGAGCTCGGGCGTCGCGTGCGCCTCCTCCTGGGCCCGGCGCCGCTGATGACCGCCCTCGACATGCACGGCGCTTCGCTGTCGATCCTGCCGCTGGACGACGCGGTCGAAGCGGCGTTGCTCGCCCCGGTACCCATGCCGGCCTGGCCCGGCGCAACGCGGATCGCGCCGCCGGTCCTGCGCCCGCTTCCCGAAGGGCTGGCTGGCGAGACCTTCGCGCCGTCGCACGATGCCGTGGCGGGCGCCCGGATCGCCGCCGTGGCGCGGGCGCTCATCGCCGCCGAGGGCGCGCTCAACGCCCTCGACGCGAAGGTCGGCGACGGCGACACCGGCACGACCTTCGCGGGCGCGGCCCGGGCGGTCGAGGCGGATCTCGATCGGCTGCCGCAGGCCGATCCGCCCGCCCTGTGCCGCGCGCTCGCCGAACGGATCGGCCGCGCGGTCGGCGGTTCGAGCGGCGTGCTTGCGTCCATTTTCTTCGCCGCCACCGCGGCATCGCTGTCGGACGGGGCGGCCTGGCCCGATGCCCTGGCCCAGGGTGTGGCCCGGGTGCGGGACTATGGCGGCGCCGGCCCCGGCGACCGCACGATGCTCGACGCTCTGATCCCCGCGCTCGACGCCTTGAAATCCGGCGGGCTCGCCGCCGCCGCCGCAGCGGCCCGCGCGGGTGCCGCCGCCACGGCCCGGATGGACCGGGCCGCGACCGGCCGTTCCAGCTACCTCGCGGCTGCGGATCTCGCCGGCGTGGAGGATCCGGGGGCAGCCGGCATCGCGGCGGCGTTCGAGGCCCTGGCGGCGGCCGGGTGAGGATTCATCACACGCACGCAGCGTCGTCCGTGCCGGGAGGCGACCGACCCAGCGCGTTTTTTGCTTCGCGGACGCAAGGCCGAGCCTCAACGAACACCGCGCTCATCGAGAGCGTTGCGAGCCGTAGCCCTCGAGCGAGACCATCGTGCAAACCTGCCTGATCCTCGACGATTACCAGGACGCCGCGCTCGGCCTCGCCGACTGGGCGCGCCTGTCCGACCGGGTCGCGGTCTCGTCCATGACCGATCACGTCGCCGATCAGGACGCTCTCGTCGCCCGGATCGATCAGGCCGAGATCCTGGTGATCATGCGCGAGCGCACGCCCTTCCCGGAGGCTCTGCTGATGCGGCTGCCGCGCCTGAAGCTGCTGGTCACCAGCGGCATGCGCAACCTCGCGATCGACGTGGCGGCGGCGCGGGCGCGCGGCGTCACGGTCTGCGGCACGGAATCGAGCCCGACGCCGCCGACCGAGCTGACCTGGGCACTGATCCTCGGTCTTGCCCGCCATCTGCCGCTCGAGAACAGGAACCTGCGGGACGGAGGACCGTGGCAGAGCACGGTCGGGACCGATCTCGCCGGGGCGACCCTGGGCCTGCTCGGGTTGGGCAAGATCGGCACGCGGGTCGCCGGGATCGGCCGGGCTTTCGGCATGCGGGTGATCGCCTGGAGCCCGAATCTGGACGACGCCCGGGCCGCCGCCGCCGGGGTCGAACGTGCCGAAACCAAGGAGGACCTGCTGGAAGCCAGCGACGTCGTCTCCATCCATCTGGTGCTCGGCGACCGGACGCGCGGGCTTCTCGGCGACGCGGAGCTGCGCCGGATGCGCCCGAGCGCCATCCTGGTGAACACATCACGCGCGCCGATCGTCGATCAATCCGCCCTGGTCCGGGCCCTGGAGGAGGGCCGGATCGCGGGGGCAGGGCTCGACGTGTTCGAGACCGAGCCGCTGCCGGCCGACAGCCCGTTCCGGCGCCTGCCGAACGTCCTGGCGCTGCCGCATGTCGGCTACGTCACGCGCGATAATTACCGCACGTTCTTCACCCAGGCGGTGGAAGATATCGAGGCGTATCTCGCCGGCTCGCCGATCCGGTTGCTGGGCTGATTCTAGCCGGACCGCGGGTCGAGGGCATCGGCGAGGCCGTCGCCGAGCAGCGTCAGCGCGACCAGGGTGGCGATCAGGAAGGCGGCCGGGCCGGCCAGCATATGCGGGGCCGACTCGATCGACCGGGCACCTTCGGCGATGAGGACGCCCCAGCTCGTCTGCGGCTCCTGAACGCCGAGCCCGAGGAAGGAGAGAAAGCTCTCCAGCAGGATCACCTGCGGCACCAGCAGGGTCGCGGCCACCGCCACCGGCCCGAACGTGTTCGGCACGATGTGGCGCAGGATGATGCGGGGCGTGCCGAGCCCGAGGGCGCGGGCGGCGCGGACGAAGTCACGCTCGCGCAACGACAGGGTCTGCGCCCGGACGATGCGGGCCATGTCGAGCCATTCGACGGCGCCGATCACCACCAGCATCAGCGTGAGGCTCGCCCGGAAGAACACCAGCAGCAGGATGACGAAGAACACGAAGGGCAGGGCGTAGAGCACGTCGACCAGCCGCATCATCACGGCGTCCACGGCGCCGCCGATGAAGCCGGCAGTGGCGCCGTAGCCGACGCCGATGAGCAGCGCGACAAGCGTGGCGGTGAGCCCGATCAGCAGCGAGACCCGTCCGGCCACGAGGCAGCGGGTGAGCAGATCGCGGCCATGCACGTCGGTGCCGAGCGGGAAATACAAGTGCCGCACCGGCACCGCCACGACGAGACGGTGGCCGCCCTCCGGGTCGGCAATTACCTGGGGCTCCCCGAACAGGTCGGAGCGCGGCAGGTAGACAAGGCTGCGCCGGTCCACCCCGGCCTCGGCGCTCAGCGTGAGCCGCAGCACGTCGCCGTCGCGGGCTACGTCGTCGAGGCGGGCGCGCATGCGGAAGGCGAGGCGTTCCAGGGCGGGGCGCAGACGGTCCGGATCGGGCTGCGCCGCCAGGCCGGCCGGGAGCTGGCGCAGATCCGGATAGGCGCGCGTCGGATCATGTCCGGTCAGCGCCGGACCGAACAGGCAGGCCAGGGCAATCAGGATCAGCACGGCCAGGGAGGCCATCGCGACGCGCTGGCGGGCGAGGCGCGACAGAGTCCGGGCAGCCGGCCCGGCCATGAGACGGCCAGCCCTCATGCGGCACGCCGCAGGCGCGGATCGAGCCAGGCGCAGGCGAGGTCGGCGATCAGGTTGAGGGCGATCACCAGAGCTGCCACCAGCAGGACGGTGCCCATCACCAGCGTGTAGTCGCGGTTGAGCGCGCCCTCGACGAAGTAGCGCCCGATCCCGGGCAGGCCGAAGATCGTCTCGACTACCACGGATCCGGTCAGCAGCGCCGCCGCCAGCGGCGCCAGATAGGCCACCACCGGCAGCAACGCACCGCGCAGGGCGTGCCGGGTGATGCGCGCCGGCGGCAGGCCGAGGCTGCGCATGGTCCGCACCGGCTGGGTGCGCAGGACTTCCCCGAGCGAGGCCCGCGTCAGCCGGGCCAGCGCGCCGACCTGCGGCAGCGCCAGGGTCACCACCGGCAGGATCAGGTGGCTCGGCGCGCCGCCCTCCCAGCCGCTGAGCGGCAACCAGCGCAGGGTCAGCCCGAACACGATCTGCAGGAGCGGCGCGACGACGAAGCTCGGCAGCGACAGGGTCAGGGCCGCCCCGAGGCCGAGCAGCCGGTCGAGGGCACCGCCCCGCCGGAGTGCCGCCACGGTCCCGAGGCCGACACCTAAACAGGCGGCCAACGCGAGCGCCAGCGCCCCCAGCGTCGCCGAGACCGGAAGGCCCCGGGCGATCAGGTCGAGGACGCTCATGTCGCGGAACGAGAAGGACGGCCCGAGATCGCCCCGCGCCAAAGCCGCGAGATAGCGGCCGAACTGCGCGAGCAGCGGCTGGTCCAGGCCGTAGACCCGGCGCAGGTTCTCCATGGCGGCCGGCGCCAGGGGACGTTCCAGATCGAACGGGCCGCCGGGCGCGAGCCGCATCAGGAAGAAGCTGACGGCCACGACCGCGAACAGCGTCGGCACCGATTGCGCGAGCCGCCGGAGGATGAAGCGGATCACGCGTCGAGCCTCAGGAAGCGGGTCGGCGCGGCGTTGCGGACGTTCGGTGTGTAGCCGTGCAGCCGCGGCGCGATCAGCGCCTTCGACCGGTAATGCATCAGCGGGATCCAGGGGAGTTCGCGCAGCGCGATCGTCTCGGCTTCGTACATCAGGTCGGCACGGTGCCCGAGATCGCGTTCCGAGCCGGCCCTGGCCAGCAGCGCGTCATAGTCCGTGTTCGACCAGCGGCCGGCATTCAGCCCGTCATTGCCCGTCTGGAGCAGGAACAGAAAATTCTGCGGGTCCGAATAGTCGGCGATCCAGGCGTAGCGGGCGACATCGAAGGCGCCGCCGTCGCGCAGATACGCGAAATGGGTCTTGGCATCGGTGTAGACGAACCGGGTCTCGATCCCGAGGTCGCGCCACATCTCGGCGATTGCCACCGCGGTGTTGCGGTTGTTGTCGCTCACGTTGAACCGGTACTCCACACGCAGCGGCCGTTCCGGGCCGAAGCCCGCCTCCGCCAGCAGGCGGCGCGCCTCGGCCTCGTGATCGATCGGCAGGCCCTGCCGACCCTCCGTCTCGGGGGGCGTGCGGTAATTGTCGATGCCCGGCGGGCAGATGGAGTAGGCCGGGCTCATGGTGCCGCCGTAGAGCCCGTCGGCCAGGTATTCGCGGTCGATGAGCAACGACAGGGCCCGGCGGACCCTCCGGTCCGAGAAGGGGGCCTTGTGGGTGTTGACGACCAGGACTTCGAGGCCGAGCGACGGGCCGAGAACGACCTGGGTCCCGAAGCGGCGGCGCAGGTCGGCGATCTGGTCGACCGGCAGATCGGACAGCGAGTCGAGCTCCCCGGCGGCGAAGCGCCGGACGGCGCTCGCCATGTCCGACATGGGCAGGAAGGCGACGCGCCGGATTGCGATCGCGCCCGCCTCGGGATGGTGCGGATTGACCTCCAGGGTGATGCCGCCGCCCGGCACCCGGTCGACCAGACGGTAGGGGCCGTTGGTCACGAAGTTGCCCGGCCGGGTGAAGGCGTCGCCGTAGCGCTCGACCGAGGCCCGGTGCACCGGCACGGCGGTCTGGTGGGTCAGAAGCTCGAGGAAGTAGGGCGTCGGCTGTTCGAGGGTGATCGTGAGCCGGAGCGGCCCCTCCGCGATGGCCCCGAGAGCGTCATCTCCGGTCTGCCCGCGATTGACCCCCGCCGCCCCGCGGATCGGGAACAGGATCTCGGCGTATTTCGCCCCCGTGGCCGGGGCGAGGATGCGGCGGAACGCGTAGACGAAATCGTCGGCGGTCACCGGTTCGCCGGTCGACCAGCGCCCGTCGGGGCGCAGGTCGAACCGGAAGGTCAGGCCGTCCTCGGAGACGGTCCAGGATCGCGCGGCGCCCGGGATGATCGTCCCGTGATTGTCGTACGTGACCAGGCCGTCGAACAAGTCCCGGAGGATATGCGCCTCCGCCACCGTGGACGAGCGGTGCGGGTCGAGGGTCTCGGGATCGGCGTCGTTGCCGCGCCGGTAGAGCCCGGATTCGCCGGCATGAGCGGGCCGCACGGCCGCGAGGGCGGCGGCGCCGGCCAGCCACGCGCGCCGGCGGATCGCCATCCTCAGGCGCCGGTCTCGGGCACCAGGCCGGCCGCCTCGATCCCCGCCACCGCGCAGATCTCGTCGTTGTCGGAGGTGTCGCCGGAAATGCCGACCGCGCCGAGCAGCCGCCCTTCGCGGGAGCGGATCAGCACGCCGCCGGGGACCGGCACGAGCGCGGCCGGGCCGGCGACGTGGCTCACCGCGGCGACGAAATAGGGCTGCGCCTCGGCCCGGGCATGGATTGCCCGGGAGCCGAGGCCCAAAGCCAGGGCGCCGTTGGCCTTGCCGCAGGCGATCTCGGCCCGGCGCAGCGATGTGCCGTCCTCGACCGAGACGGATTTGAGCGCGCCGCGGGCGTCGTACACGACCACCGCCATCGGCTTCAATCCGCGGGTCCGGGCTTCACGCAGGGCGGTATCCACGATGCTGCGGGCGGCCTCGAGCGTCAGGTCGATCATCGGATTCCACGGGCTGTCGCCGCTCCGGGCGGCACGCTCACGTTTAGAGGATCGGGATGGGGCCGGTCCACCATGCGGGCGGCACTCGGCTTCGAGCGGACCGCCGGCCGGCGCGTGAAAGCGTCCGGTCCAGGCGGTGATCGCCGATCTTCGGGCTGAGAGCCGACGGCATGCCGGGAGCGTGCGGGGCGCAAAGTCGTGACACGGCGTGTCACGCGGTCAGGCCTCGACGTGATGCATAGGTCTCTGGTCTTGTTGCAGGCGATTCGCGTTGAGCGACGATGTCGAACTGCACGCATCAATTTGAATAGCCAATTAATACAGATAATATTCGGTCGTGCCCATCAAAAATAAAGCAAACCACAATAAATCAGAGCGATAAAAAATGTACGCAGCTGCACATTTGGCCGGTGATCTTATCTCGCGAATGCTCCCGGCCTACGGGGCCATCGCCGCCGGGTTCTGCGTCGGACGTTTGTCGGGCCGCGACTGGATCCGGCACCTCTCCAGTCTGCTGATGTACGTCCTGATCCCGCTGGTCGTGTTCAAGAACGCGCTGGCGCTGAACGTCGGCGCGGCAATCGGCAACGTCGCCCTGTCGATGACCTTCAGTACCCTCATGGTGCTGTGCGCGGCGCTGATCGTGCCGCGCTGCAAGACCGACGTTCCCCGCCGCCTGGCGTTCTGCGCCTTCAGCTACACCAATATCGGCTGGTTCGGGATCCCGACCGGGCTGGCCCTGTTCGGCCCCGACAGCCTGCCGATCCTGGTGATGGCCTATGTCGGCGGGCTGATCTTCGGCAACACGGTGGGCTTCTACTTCGTGGCGCGCGACCGGTTCTCGGTCCCGACGAGCCTCTGGAAGGTCGCGACGACTCCGGCCCTGTATGCGTTCGGGGCCGGGCTTGCCGGTCAGGCGCTCGGATTGCGCGAGCTGCTGCCGCCGGGCGCCGATGCACCGTTCCGTGTGGTGACCCTGCTGATGTCGGGTTGCGGTATGATGGTGGTCGGGCTGGGGGCCAGTCAGGTCCGCTTCACCGCCGCCGCGATCCGCGGAACGCTGCAGCTGGTGATCTGGCGCCACATCGCGTCGGTCTTCGCGATCATCGCCGTCATCGGCCTGTTCGCCGCTCTGGGAGCCCCCGTCGCGCCGGACAACCTCAACACCGTGCGCCTCCTCGGCCTCCTGCCGGTCGCGGGCAATGTCGTGGTCTTCGCGGCCCAATTGCGCAGCGATGTGGCGGCGGCATCCCTGATCGTCGCGCTCTCGACGGCGATCTCGACGATCACCGTCTTGTGCTGGGGCATCCTTCTCCACCTCGGGTAGTGAATCTCGGGTCCCGGTCCCGCCGCGTCCCCGAAGAGACCGCCAAGCCGCCGCAGCGCCGTGTTTCCCGCTTGTCTCCGGCCCCGGCGGGCGGCATGTCTCGACGCCGCCGCAAGGCGTTCACGGGAGATGGCGGACCTTTGTCGCAGACAGGCGCGCGCGGTATCGCGGTCGGGCGGGACGGATGGCTCTTCTGGGTCGGCCGGACCAACGAGTTGGTCGATCTGTATGCGGATTCCCCGGCCTCTCGCCGCCTGCTGCGCCGCTGGGTAAGGCTGGTCGAAACCCGCGTCCGGCGGACGCGCGCGCTCGGCGCGACCTACGTCCACGCGATCGTGCCGGAGAAGATCGCGATCCATGCGGACACGCTGGACCGGCCGTTCCCGAACCTGGCCGACCCGCCCGGCCTGCGGCTCGGCCGGCTCCTATCATCCGGAACGGAAGCCCGGTTGGTCGATCTCTACGGGCCCCTGCAGACGGCGCGCGCCGAGGGGCCGGTCTATCTGCAGACCGACACGCACTGGAACCATCGGGGCTACATCGCCGCCTATCGGGCGCTCTGTGCCGCGCTCGGCGTCACCCCGGCCGCGCACGTTCTCGAGGCGACCGGCGAGACCGCGCGCTTCGTGTTCGACCTCGGCGGCAAGCTCAAGCCGCCGGTGGACGAAGCCTATTTCGCCCACGCCTTTCAACGCCGCGCGCAGCGCAGCGAGGCCAACGCGCTGGTCCAGCTGCGCGAGACCGGCCGCGTCGCCGGCCGAGGCGGCTTCTTCGTCGGGTCGCGCGCCGTGATGCGCAACCCCGAGGCTGCGGATCCAAGGCGCGTGGTCCTGTTCGGCGATTCCTACGTGTTCGACCAGGGACCGCGCCTCACCGCGATGCTGGCCGAGAGCTTTCGCGAGGTCCACGCGATCTGGTCCGCGGAGATCGACTGGGCCTACGTCGCCGCCGTGAAGCCCGACCTCGTCGTCTACGAGATCGCCGAGCGCTTCCTGCGGCGTGTGCCGACCGACCGGTTCTCCGTCGATGCCTTCGCCGAGCGTCGGGTGCGGCGGGAACTGAACCCCACCCTCATCGACCGGCTGCGCGCCCGCCTGCGGCTGCGGTGACATTCCGGATCCACCCTCGCGCGTTGCCGGACGGCGTCTCGCCCCTATCGTTTCGGCCGGACCCACCATCCGGAATTAATCATGGCCGACGCACAGCGCCCCTACGTCATCTGCCACATGACCACCTCGGTCGACGGCCGGATCAAGGTCCGCCGCTGGAAGACCCTCGACGCTGACAGCCCCTACGAACGCGTCCACGGCGAACTGAACGGCGACGCCTGGATGTGCGGGCGGGTCACCATGCAGGGCTATGCCGACAGCGCTGCTCCGCTGCCGGAGCCGGTCGGTGACGACGCGAACCCGGTTCCGCGGAATGACCACGTCGCGAAGAGCGATGCGTCAGGCTACGCCGTGGCCCTCGACGCGCAGGGGCGCCTGGATTGGGGCGCGCGAAACGACATCGAGGGCGATCACGTCGTGGTCGTGCTCACGGAATCCGTGCCGGACGCGCATCTGCGGGCGCTCCGAGCCGGCGGCCAATCTTACCTGTTCGCGGGTGAGAAGACGGTCGATTTCGCGCTGGCTTTGGCCAAGCTGCGCGCGCTGTTCGGGATCGAGCGGCTTCTGGTCGAGGGCGGCGGCCGCATCAACGGCTCGATGCTGAAGGCCGGCGTCATCGACGAACTGAGCCTGCTGCTCGTGCCTGCCGTCGACGGCGTCTCCGGCACGCCGGCCCTGTTCGATTTCCCCGGGGAGGAGGCCGATTCCATGGGGGGCCGGTGCAAGCTCGCTCTGACGTCCTGCGAGCCCTTGCCGGGGGGCGTCGTGTGGCTACGCTACCGGATCACGCCTGTGGCTGGGGCGTGACCGAACTCAGGCTCTCCAGGAACGCGTCGTAATCCGCGGTGATGTCGTCCAGCCGCTCGAAATGCGGAAACGCGCCCGTCGGCAGGCTGAAGACGCGCCAGTTCGGCCGGCCGGCGACCCGGGGCGCCAACCGGTAATCGACGAAGTCGCCGCGGCGTCCGTGCACCATCCAGACCGGCAGGCGCAGCTCTTCGTAGAGCCGCGTCGAATCCGTCGGGAACAGGTGGCCGGCGATGAAGCAATAGGGGGCATGCTCGGCGCCGGGCTGGTGCGCCGAGGCATGGTCGTAGGCGAACAGGCCTTCGTCGATGTCCTTCGAGCCGAACGTCTTCTGCAGGAAGAAGCGCATGCTCGGCCGCGAGGCCAGGGCGTCGAACAGCGGCCGGCCGAAGGGCGGCCGGTCGAGCAGATTGCGGAGGGCGTCGCGGCCGCGGTGACCGTCCGGCGGCCCCTCGCCGGACAGCCGCGCGTCGAAACCCGTCGGGCTGATCAGGCCGAGGCTGCGGTAATCGTCCGGCCGCTCCACGGCGGCACGAGCCAGGTAGGAGCACGACAGTGACAGCGCCATGGCGTCGATCGCGCTGCCTCGATGCCGGCTGCGGATCTCGGCGACAGCCGCATGGATCGCCTCGACCATCAGGCGCGGCGTGTAGCGCCGGCGCGAGCGTTCGGAGAAGCCGAAGCCCGGCAGGTCGAGGGCATAGGCCGGACGCGAGTCTCGGTAATGCTTGTAGAGCGGGCGGACCTCATAGGCGTTCGCAGCCGCGTTGATCGAGTGGATCAGGAGGAGCGGCACGCCCGCCTTCTCGCGCGAACCGTAGAGCGCGATGGCGCCGGCACGCTCGGTCGCGAGCGTCTCGAGCCGGCCGGGCAGGGCGGGGGGCAGGTCCATGCGGCGGTTCACGGCGAACCGGCTCCACCCGACCAGGCCGGCGGCCGAGCCGAGGAAGGTCAGGAAAGCCGCGATCCCGTAGGAACCGGCGCGACCCTTCTCGCGGGGCTGACGGCTCATCGGGCTCCAAACCTCGGTAGATCCCGGCCCGGACAGCGCGAGGCGCCCGAAGAGGGGAGAATGTGCCGTCGTATCAGGATGTATGGCCGGCCAGGCTGCCCGAAGCCAGGGCGGGTACCCGTTCGGCCGGGCGGATCGGGCTGATCTCTCGACCCGCCGCCTCGCGGAAGAACTCCACCGTGGCCGGATCGTTGCGCCAGCCCTGGACCCGCTGCGAAACCAGGGCCTCGCGCGGGCGCCGGTCGTAATTCGCATAGGCCGCGGCCACGAATTCCGCCCGGGTCATGGTGCGTGCGGGGCCCGAGCGGCGCGTCTCGGCCTTGAAGAACAGGGCGCTTCCGGGAACGCCGTAATGCGCGGCGATCTCGGGATAGACCGGCCAGCTGCCCTGGCCGCCGAGATCGTCGGGCACGAACGCGTCGAGGTCGCATTCGGGATAGGGCACGCCGGACTTGGTCAGGAGTCCGCGGGCGAGATCGGCCACCACGTACAGCTTCGTGTGGTTGATCGAGTGCATGAAGCAGCCCCGCCGCGCCCAGCGCGTCAGGTGCGTGTCGAGATCGTACTGTGCCTGAGCGCCGAGCCCCCGCAGGTAGGAGACCGACTCGTTCCAGAGGTCGAAATAGCCCAGGCGCTCGAAGACCGGCTCCGCGAACAGGCGCAGAGCCTGCGCCTGCGAGAAGCCCGCCAGATAGGCGTAGAGCGTGATCGCCGAGTGGGAATGCCCCATCGGCCCCGAGATGAGGCCGTTGAGCGAGACGGCATCCTGCACGCCGACATGGATCAGGTCGGGATGGTAGGCGCCGAACACGATGGTCGGGATCAGCCGGACCTTCGGGTGGGTCCGGAACCGGTCGATCGTGCCGCCGTCCTTGAACCGCGGCAGGTAGATGCTGGAATAGACGTGATCGTAGCCGTCGGCATGCGCCATCAGGTCGACGAGCTTCGGGAAGCGGCGGTTCGCCGTGAAGGCCGAGACGAAATCCACCTGCGCGTCCGGCAGAAGGTATCGCAGCACCTTCGCCATGGAGCCCGCCTGGCAGACTCCGACCACCAGGATGCGGGGTGAACCCGTCCGCTTCTTCCCGATCTGCGCGAGCCGGTGCCGCACGCGCCAAAGGCTATCGACCGTCAACATGCGGCTTCTCTCGCATGTCCGCGGTCCGCGGGCAAACCGCACCGGCAGGGATCAGGCCGCTATTGGCGCGTATCGCCCGCCGCCGACCCAGTGCGATGACCGACTATGACAGTCGAGCGAAGTTGTCGTGTTCCGGGACTGGTGGCTGGGCCGCCGCTCCTCCATGCCGGAATCGATCGAGCCCGGAGGATTACGATGGCCCCCACGAACGTGCCGGATGCGGTGCCGGAGATCGAGCGGGCGACGTTGCGCAGGGTCACCTGGCGGATCCTGCCGTTCCTGATGCTGGCTTACTTCATCGCGTTCGTGGACCGGGTGAATGCCGGCTTCGCCGCGTTGCAGATGAACCACGATATCGGCCTGTCGGCAGCGCAGTTCGGGCTGGGCGGCGGCCTGTTCTACGTGTCCTACGTGCTGTGCGAGGTGCCCAGCAACCTCGCCATGCAGCGGTTCGGCGCCCGGATCTGGATCGCCCGGATCATGATCACCTGGGGCCTTGTCTCGGCCGCCATGGCCTTCGTGGTCGGGCCCGTCTCGTTCTACGCGGTGCGCCTGCTGCTCGGCGCCGCCGAGGCGGGCTTCTTTCCCGGCGTGATCCTCTATCTGACCTACTGGTTCCCCCGCGCCTATCGGGGGCGGATCGTGGCCGTGTTCATGGTGGCGATCCCGATATCGAGCTTCCTCGGCTCGCCGATCTCGGCCGCGATCCTCAACACAGACGGGATGCTCGGCTTCCGCGGCTGGCAGTGGCTGTTCATCCTCGAAGCGCTCCCGGCCGTGCTGCTCGGTGTCATCGCGTTCGCGATCCTGCCCGATGGGCCTGCTCAGGCACGCTGGCTCGCCCCGCAGCAGCGCGCCTGGCTTCAGGATCGGCTGTCCGCCGAGCGCGCCTCGGTGGTCGACGGCCAGGCGGCGCCGGCCCGGCACCTCTCGGTCTGGCAGGTGATGCGCAACCGCTACGTGCTGGCCGCCTCGCTCATCTATGCAGGTGCCTCGGGCGCCAGCCAGTGCCTGTCGCTCTGGCAGCCGCAGATCATCAAATCCTTCGGGCTGACGAACCTGGAGACCGGGTTGCTGAACTCGGTCCCGTTCGGGATCGCCTCGGTGCTGATGATCCTCTGGGGCCGCTCCTCGGACCGGAAGCGCGAGCGGGTCTGGCACACGGCGCTGCCCCTCGGCCTGCTGGCGCTGAGCCTTGCGGCCTCGATCGCCACCGCGCAGCTGCTGCCTACGATCCTGATCCTGTGCCTCGCCGTCACCGCGACCTACACCGTGAAGGGCCCGTTCTGGGCGCTCTCGACCGAATGGCTCTCGGCCGGCGCGGCGGCAGCCGGGATCGCGCAGATCAACGCCATCGGCAACATCGGCGGATTCGTCGGCACCTACCTGCTCGGTGTGATCAAGGACGCGACCGGTAGCTACCCGCTGGGCCTGCTGCCGCTCGTGATCCTCTCGGGGTTGGGCTGCCTTCTGGTTATCGGCCTCGGGCGGGGCCGCGCCCAGGCCGCAGCGCCGGCGCGCGCGTGAGGCCGTCGGCGATTCGCTGGCGGGCCCGCCGCTGCGTCGGCGTCAACCCCCGAAAAAGCTCCGTCCGATCGCGATTCGCCGCTCCCACGGGGCCGGCGACCCGCCGCAGTGTGAAATTCTTGTGGCATCGCGGCAGTTTACGACACAGTGGAGACGCCGAGCCAATTGCCCGATGTGATCAATATCGTCCGATCTGCCCAATGATGAAGCGCTGTCAGCGTTCCTTCTGGCCCGCCGGAAGAATATCGGCGTCGCATGTCAGTAAGTTTTCGTATGGTCTGCCTGGCCGCCGGGCGTGTTGACAGATCAATGCCATAATGTCCTTATTCGGAGGCCCGATGTATGAAGCACCGGGTTCAAGCTCTTCTCGGCCATGATAGCCTTCGGAAGAGGCGGCTCACGTTGCGTGGGCGCTAAATTTTCAAAATTGATAAAATCGGCTTTGTAAGTCTGCTGCATTGCAAATACCGATGCATGTTCGCCGCTTTGGCTCCATGTGTTGACGTGTGCGCAGTATTTCAGATGTCGAACTGGAGCGCTGCCAGCCGATGTGGCTGGCAGCGTGGCAAGCTTATCCAAAGCTCTGAATGAGTCGTGCTCGAAGGCCGGGAGGAAGATAACGCCACGCCGTCAGTCTGTGGATTCGGAATGTCGTAGCGATGATTGCCGGAAGCGGCATCGGACGAAGACCAGATGGACGGGTGGAATTCGTCGAGGTTCGAACTGATGTGGAATGGCGTGGAGCCAATCGAGCGGAGTGCGTAAGATGTTCGCTGTGAGTCCTGTAGCGCCGTCCCCTGTGGCTGTAGTTACGGCGCAACAGGTTGATACGCCGGAGCGGGTCGCTGCGGTGATGGCCAGTGCGCTCCCCGCGCCCGCTGCGCTAGATCCCCGGTCGACCCACGCCCTCTCGACGCAGACGGCGGATGCCGTCCTGTCCCTCATCCAGACGAGTGCGCCCGCCCCGGAGATGATGGCGCCGTTCCCGCACTGGGGGGAACCCGCGCAGGTCGGGAGCGGCCCAGCTCCTCTGCCGCCCGCGCTCGCCGGCGATTCAGGCGCGGTTGTCAGTGCGGACGAGGCGGTCGCTGCGAGTTCGCAGGGGCAGGGCGGTGGGGCGAATGCGGCGGGTCCGTCGGACCCGAACGCCGCAGCTCTCGAGACCAAGGCGATCCGCCGCGTCGAAGAGGCGGCGAAGTGGGATGCGTATCTCTACAGCATCGCCCATGCCGACAGCCGCCTGATGAGCGCGATCAGCTTCTATCTAATGTGCAACAACACGCATTATCAGGACTTCAAGTCCGCGCATCCGAGTGTGGACATTCACTGGATCAACGTCGACAACAAGAAAATCGTTTCGGTTTGGCCCAAGATAACGGATCAGTGGTTCGCGCCGCGGTAAGACCCGCTGTCGGCGCGGGTCGGTCCTGGTGCGAGCGGCGTCGGTGGGATGAGGCGATGGCCTGCGGAGCTTGATCCGTGAGCGGTTACTGGCCGGGTTACCCGGCGCCAACCGCCATGGGCGCCCGCGACCTGCTTCGCCGCGCTTGAGATCGCGGATCTTTGCCATGCACGCGGGCGCCTGTTCCCGGATGCACGGCGCGGCCTTGGCCCTGACGGTTCTGAGATCAGTGCGGGAGCGGACGTGCCGGCGCGCGCCCGCGAAGCGCGCCTCCAGGTTAAGCCGCCTCGATCTCGGCGCTCACATTCAGCCATTCCTCCTCGGCGGCGGCCAGCGCGCTGGCGGCGTCCGCACGCATCTTGGCGATCTCGCCGGCTTTGGCGGCGTTCTCCCGGAAGGCCGTGCCGTCTTCCAACGCCGCGTCAATCTTCTGGATCGCCGCGGTGAGCTTGGCCATCCGCGCCTCGATCGCCTCCAGGCGCTTGCGCAGCGGTGCGAGGGCCGCCCGGCGTTCGACCCCGGCGCGGCGCGCCTCGGCTTTCTGGCCGCCCACGGGTTCGGCGTCCCGTTCGTCCTCGCGCTCGGGGCCGGACAGGACGAACCGTCGGTAATCGTCCATGTCGCCGTCGAAGGTCTTCACGGTGCCGTCGGCCACCAGCCAGAGCCGGTCCGCGCAGGCCTCGACCAGGAAGCGGTCGTGGCTCACCAGGATGACGGCGCCCTCGTAATCGTTGATCGCCTCCACCAGGGCCTGGCGGCTCTCGATGTCGAGGTGGTTGGTCGGTTCGTCGAGGATCAGCAGGTGCGGGCCGTGGAAGGCCGCAAGACCCATGAGCAGCCGCGCCTTCTCACCACCCGAGAGCTTCTCCACCGGCGTGTCGGCCTTGTTGGCGCCGAACCCGAGCCGGGCGGTGGCGGAGCGCACCTTCGCCTCGGGCACGTCCGGCATCAGGGTGCGGACATGCGCGTAGGCGCTCTCGGCGGGCCGCAATTCGTCGAGCTGGTGCTGGGCGAAATACGCCACCTCCATCTTGGAGGACCGCCGGACCTCGCCGGCGATCGGACCGAGGCGGCCGCCGATCAGCTTGCAGAAGGTCGACTTGCCGTTGCCGTTCGCGCCGAGCAGCGCCACCCGGTCGTCGGGCGCCAAGCTGAGGTCGAGCCCGGTCAGCACGACCCGGTCGCCGTAGCCGGCCTTGACCCGCTCCATCGAGACGATCGGCGGCGACAGCGGCTTTTCCGGGCTCGGCAGGTGGATCACCGGCACGTCGTCCTCGATCAGCGCCGCGATCGGCTCCATCTTGGCCAGTCGCTTCACGCGCGACTGGGCCTGACGGGCCTTGGTCGCCTTCGCCTTGAACCGGTCGATGAAGCTCTGGAGATGCGCCCGCTCGACATCCTGCTTCACCTTGGCCTTGGCGAGCAGCATGCGCTTCTCGGAGAGCTGCTTGGCGAAGCTGGTATAGCCGCCGCGGTAGATCGTGAGCTTGCCGCGGTCGAGATGCAGGATGTGGTCGACGCTGGTGTCGAGCAGGTCGCGGTCGTGGCTGATGATGATCGCGGTGCGCGGGTAGCGCTCGAGATAGTCGTAGAGCCAGAGCGTCCCCTCGATGTCGAGGTAGTTGGTCGGCTCGTCGAGGAGCAGCAGGTCGGGCTCGGAGAACAGCACGGCGGCGAGTGCCACGCGCATCCGCCAGCCGCCGGAGAAGTCCGAGCAGGGCCGGGCCTGCGCGGCCGCGTCGAAGCCCAGACCGTGCAGGATCGCGGCGGCGCGCGCCGGCGCCGAATGCGCGCCGATATCGACGAGCCGGGTCTCGATTTCGGCGCGCCGCAGGCCGTCGGCATGCTCGGCCTCCGCCATCAGCCGGGACCGCTCGGTATCGGCCGCGAGGACCACGGCATGCAGGGTTTCCGGGCCGGCCGGCGCTTCCTGGGCGACCGCGCCGATCCGCATGCCCTTGGGCAGGGAAACGGATTTCGCGTCGACCGGCAGGTCGCCGAGGATCGCCTTGAACAACGTGGTCTTGCCGGCCCCGTTGCGCCCGACGAGGCCCACCCGCGCACCCTCGGGAATCGAGAAATTCGCGGAATCGAGGATCAGGCGATCGCCGATGCGGTAGGTGAGGTCATGGACGCGCAGCATGGCGGCGTTCTGGCGGTCCAGGCGCGGGGAGGCAAGCGCCGTGTCGGGCCCGTCATCCCGGCACCCGTTCGGCAATCGGCCCAGGGCCGGTGTCTTTATTACCGCGCTAAAATGCCGATGCACCGACAGTCGCTTTAACGGAATCGCATCACTCCGGGTCGATTGTTCGGCTTGTCTCTGACGCCTGTGCGGCGGACACTGGTCGTGCCGCGCGATGACGGGCTCCGGAAAATTCGACGTTCGCAGGTGCCGGGCATCGCAGCCAAGGCTGGTTCGCCGGTTGGTACGTCCCTCGGAGGACGTGTGATGGGAGAGGCGTTTTGGGTCGGACCGTGATCCTGACCGACGATCTGAGCCGCGGCGAGCGCCTGGTGCGCAATCTCGGGGGCGGTCCGAGCCTCGTCCTCCACGATCTCTACGGCGATGCCGAGCCGCCTGGGGACGTCGAACTGGTGATCAGCGACGTCGGCGCGCTGACCTCCGACGCCATGCTCCGTCTGCGCCGGACGCTGGCCGTCACGCGCAAGAGCGCGACGCCGTTCCTCGCGCTGATCCACGGCAATCTGGGCCGCGGCGAGATCCAGGCGACCGCCCTCGGGGCCACGCGCGTGATGCCGGCGGCGACGGCGACCGCGATGCTCGCCAAGGCGATCGCCGCGTTGAGCACGCCGCTCCGCGAACCCGACGAATCCGTCGACCTGCGGCGCTGCGCCGACGAGGCCCGGTCCGCCTTCGCGGCGATCTTTCGTGCCGACGCGGCGCCCCCGCCCGAGATCGTCGATGCCGGCACCACCATCGTCAACCGGGCGATCCGCGAATCGAAGGTCCGCGACTGGCTGAACGTCGTTGCGGGCTTCGACGACGTGACGCATCGGCATTGTTTGGCGGTCGCCGGCTTGGCCGCGGCCTTCGCCCGGAGCCTCGGCCTCAACGACGCCGACGCCCATCACCTCACCAAGGGCGCGCTCCTGCACGACATCGGCAAGGCGCGGATCCCGCTCGCGATCCTGAACAAGCCGGCACCGCTCACCCCCGCGGAGCGCGTGGAGATGGACCGACATCCGGCGATCGGCCACGCCATGCTGCTCGACGGCGGCTACGAGGCCGGAACCCTCGCGGTCGTGCGCTCGCACCACGAATATCTCGACGGGTCCGGCTATCCGGACGGTCTGCGGGGCGCCGAGATCCCGGACCTCGTCCGGCTGATCACGATCTGCGATATCTTCGCGGCGCTGATCGAGGCCCGCCCCTACAAGGCGCCGAAGCCGATCCGCGAGGCCTACGCGATCCTCGAGAAGATGGGCCCCAAGCTCGATGCCGATCTCGTCCGCGCGTTCCGGCAGGTCGCCGTCGCGTGCGAGCAGCCGAACCCTCGCGTCCCGGCCTGAACCGGCGCCGTCAGACCAGCTCCCAGGCGCTGCGCTCGCGCATCAGCGCCCCGACCAGCGCGTGATTCAGCTCGTGCCCGGTGTGGAAGGCGGACACGCGGCCTTCGACCGGATACCCCGCCAGCAGCAGGTCGCCGACCAGGTCGAGGATCCGGTGACGGACCGGCTCTTCCGGAACGCGCATCCCGCCGAGCACGCGCCCGCGCCAGAGGAGCGCCGCCGAGCGCGGCGAGACCCCCTGCAGGAAGTCGCGTCCCGTGGCGCAGCCGTAGGCGCGACCGGCCATGGCCCGGACATACCGGCCGAAGCTGCGCGAGGGCGCGATCTCCCGCGCGAAGCTCTCGGGCGTGATCGCGCCGGACCAGTCGAGCGAGCCGAAATGGGCGAGCGAGACATGCCCGGTGACGTGCAGGCCCGTGCCCGGCTCGATCTGGAGCCGGCGCCGCCCGTCCTCGACCGCCACCATGCGGCGCATCCGCAGCACCCGACAGGGGGCGGGTTGCTCGACGCGGCCAACCCCTCGGATCGCGTCGCACCAGGGGATCGCGCTGCCGTCGAAGATCGGCAGCTCGTCGGCGTCGATCTCGGCCAGCACGTTGTCGACCTTCAGCGCGTGCAGGGACGCCATCAGGTGCTCGATCGTGCGGACCAGCGCCCCCTCGCGCTGGATCGCGGCGGAGAGCGGTTGCGAGACCCGATAGGGCCAGAGGGCCGGCACGTCGATCGTTTGCCCAGTCTTCAGGCGGCGGCGGAAGACGATGCCGTGGCCGGCCGGCGCCGGGCAGACCCGAACGGTGGCATAGCGGCCCGAGTGCAGGCTGTGGCCCGAGCGCTCGAACGCATCGGCCAATGTCGCCTGGCACCGGCCGATCGGCGTGACCGTGCCGAAGTTCAAACCTGCGATGGTGAAATCTTGGTGCATCGGGAATCGTCGGGCGCCGCAGCGCGGGAAATTATCCCTCTTCACCGATCCACGCTAATAAACTCCTGTTCAGCCAAGCGCGGCTTGACCGGCCCGCGCGTGACCGTCACGATCAAATCCGCCTCATCGATCGAGCGCGGCCGGATCGGTGCGCTGCTCCGAGATGCGGGTGACTCCCGTCCCCAGAGTTGCTGGTCGGCCCCCGTCAGGGCAGGGACGGAGGCCGGGGCCGAAGGGACAGGATCGATGGCGCGGTTGGGGACGATACCCTTCTTCAAGGATCCGGGCATTGAGCTCGGTCCGTTCGAGACCCGCTGCCATTGGCGCCGCTTCGACGAGAACGAGGTGCTGGTCGACTTCGACGACATCTCCACGGACGTCTACTTCATCGCGTCGGGCGAAGTGCGCATCCTCAACCGGACCCAGTCCGGCAAGGAGGTGATCCTCGGCGAGATGCGCGGCGGGGCGTTCTTCGGCGAGCTCGCCGCCATCGACGGGATCGGCCGTTCGGCCAACGTCACGGCCCTGACCCGCGGCGAGGTCTGCGTGGTCCCGGCCGCGGTGTTCCGGCAGATGGTGTTCGCCTCCGAGGCGATCGCCGACCGGCTGTTCCGGCTGCTCGCCAAGCGCGTGCGCGAACTCAACACCCGGCTGATGGAGCACGCGCTGCTCGACCTGAAGCATCGGCTCTACGCCGAATTGCTGCGCCTCTCGGTGCCGCGGTCGGGCACGTCCGGCGAGCGGGTCGTGTCGCCGCCGCCCTATCACCACGTCCTGGCCGCCCGGATCGGCTGCCGCCGCGAGCAGGTCACCCGCGAATTCACCGCCATGGCGGCTGAGGGGCTGGTCGACCGCACCCGTGGGGCCCTGGTCCTGCGCCGGCCCGACCTGCTCGAGGCCCGCGTGGCCGAGGCGCTGCGCGAGGATTCCTGACGTCTTGCCGGACGCACCCGCGCTGCGCCTGGACAACCTCACCAAACGCTTTGGCACCCATGTCGCCGTCGATGCGGTGACGCTCGCGCTGAAGCCTGGGGAGTTCTTCTGCTTGCTCGGGCCGTCCGGCTGCGGGAAGAGCACGCTGCTGCGCATGATCGCCGGCTTCGAGGCGCCGAGCTCGGGCCATGTCCGCCTCGGTGAGCAGGACCTCACCACCCTGCCGCCCCATCGGCGGCCGGTGAACATGATGTTCCAGTCCTACGCCCTGTTTCCGCATATGAGCGTGGCCGGGAATGTCGGCTACGGCCTGAAGGGTCTGGGCCAGGCCGCCGCATCCGTTCGGGTGACCGAGCTTCTCCGCCTCGTCCAGCTCGACGGCTTCGGGGATCGTCGGCCCGACACGCTTTCGGGCGGGCAGCGCCAGCGGGTGGCGCTCGCCCGGGCGCTCGCCCGCGAGCCGAAGCTGCTCCTGCTGGACGAGCCCCTCGGCGCCCTCGACCGCGGCCTGCGCGAGGAGACCCAGGCCGAGTTGCGCGCCGTCCAGCGCCGCCTCGGTACCGCCTTCGTGGTCGTGACCCACGACCCCGAGGAGGCGATGATGCTGGCCGACCGCATCGGCGTGATGGAGGGCGGCCGCCTCGCGCAGGTCGGGACGCCCGCCGACCTGTACCGCCGCCCGGCCAGCCGGTTCGTGGCGGGCCTCCTCGGCGACGTGAACCTCATTGCCGGCCGCCTCGGTTCGGCCGAGGCCGGCGACACCCGCGCGGTGCAGACCGCGCACGGGATCGTCCGCGGTTCCGCGACGGGGCTGCCGGAGGGCACCGCGGTCGTCGTCGCGGTGCGCCCGGACGACATCGTCCTCGGCACCGAAGGCCTTCCGGTCACGATCGCCGATACCGTGTTCCTCGGGGACCGTTTGCGTCGGACCCTGCGCCTGCCCGACGGCACCGTGCTGCGGTCGAGCGGACGACCGGGTGACGCGCAGGATCCCGCGGGCTCGGACATCCGCCTCGGCTTCGCCCCCGCCGACGCCGTGATCCTGCCGGCATGACGCGGCCGGCACGCACGGATCGCGGCACGGCCGGCTTCGAAAGGCTGCGGCCATGAGGGCAGGGGCGCCGGGGCGCCTGTTCGACCGGCTCGTGCGCCTGCCGCCGCTGCTCTGGCTGGCGGCCTTCTTCCTGCTGCCCTTCGCGATCACCCTGAAGATCAGCCTGTCGGAGCCGGCGACCGCAATCCCGCCCTACCTGCCGGTGCTCGATTGGCAGGGCGGCCTCGAGGGCTGGTCGGCCTTTCTCGAGGCGCTGAACTTCGACAACTACGCGACATTGGCCTCCGACGCGCTCTACCGCGACGCGGCTCTCGGCTCGCTCGCCTACGCGGCGGCCGCCAGCCTGATCCTGGTGGCCCTCGGTACGCCACTCGCCTACGCGCTGGCCCGGGCCCCGGCCCGCTGGCAGCCGCTCCTCGTCGCCCTCGTGGTCGTCCCGTTCTGGACGAGCTTCCTGATCCGGGTCTACGCCTGGATCGCGATCCTCAAGCCGGAGGGCCTGCTGAACCTCGTCCTGCTCCGGTCGGGCGTGATCGCGAAGCCGCTGATCCTCCTGAACACCGACGCGGCGGTGATCGTCGGGCTGGTCTACGCCTACCTGCCCTTCATGGTCCTGCCGCTCTACGCGGTGATGAACCGTCTCGACCCGGCGCTGCGCGAGGCCGCGGCGGATCTCGGCGCCTCGCCGACCCGGGTGTTCTGGACCGTCACCCTGCCGCTCAGCCTGCCCGGCATCGCGGCCGGCGCCGGCCTCTGCTTCATCCCGATGGTCGGCGAGTTCGTGATCCCGGATCTGCTCGGCGGCTCCGAGACCCTGATGCTTGGCCGCGTGCTGTGGAGCGAGTTCTTCTCGAACCGCGACTGGCCGCTCGCTTCCGCGGTGGCGGTGCTGATCCTCGCCCTCATCATCGGCCCGGTGGTGCTGTTCCGCGACAGCCTGCGTGCCGGCGAGGAGGGCAGCCCGTGACCTGGGTGACCCGTGCCGCCCTGATGCTCGGGCTCGGCTTCCTCTACGCGCCGATCCTGGTGCTGATCGCCTACTCGTTCAACGCCTCGGCACTCGTCACCGTCTGGGGCGGCTTCTCCACCAGATGGTACGGCGCGCTCCTGGCCGACGCGCCGTTGATGGCGGCGGCCTGGGTCTCCCTGCAGGTGGCGCTGCTCGCGAGCACGATCGCCACGATTCTCGGCACGCTCGCGGCGCTCGCCCTGGAGCGCCACGGACGTTTCCGCGGACGATCACTGTTCACCGGTCTGATCTTCGGGCCGATGGTGATGCCCGAGGTGATGATCGGCCTGTCGCTCCTGCTGATGTTCATCGGCATCGGCGTCGATCGGGGCATCGGCACCCTCGTGATCGCGCACGCGACCTTCTGCACCGGCTTCGTCGCCGTGGTCGTGGCGGCGCGTTTGCGCGGGCTCGACCGCGGCCTCGAAGAGGCGGCCGCCGATCTCGGCGCGGGGCCGATGCGGGTCTTCCTGACGATCACGCTGCCGCTGCTGGCGCCCGCCGTGCTGGCCGGGGCGCTCCTGGCCTTCACCCTGTCGTTGGACGACCTCGTCATCGCGAGCTTCGTCTCGGGGCCGGGCTCGACCACCCTGCCGATGCGGCTCTACGGCCAGGTTCGGCTCGGGGTGAATCCGGAGATCAACGCCGCCTCGACGCTGCTCGTGGTGCTGGTCAGCATCTTCGTGCTGCTGGCCTCGTGGCTCACGGCCCGGCGTTCCCGCGCCTGAGCGCCGTTCATCCGGCCGGCGTCGTGATCCCGCACACGCGACGTGCGCTCGCGCACGCAGTCACGCTCCCGGTGATCATACCCTCGTGAGGAACCCGCTGCCCAGCGCAGCGACGTCGTGAGGGAGTCTCGTCATGATTCGTGCTCTGACATTGCTATCCCTGGCCGCTTTCCTCAGCGCATCTGCGGCGGAGGCCCGCTCGGCCCGAATCCACGCCAAACCGCAACCCAACCCCGCCATCAAGGCACGCGAATCGGTGCTGCGAGATTTCGACGCCCGGATGAGCCGCCTCGATGCGCTGATGGGCCTATCGCCGAAAGCGTCCCCGCGGTCGCGCTCCGCCGAAGCCGGGCGCTGAGGCCGTTCTGATCGAGGAGCGGACGGTGGGAGTCAGCGGCCCAGGCCCCCGGCTTCCTCGATGAAGCGGGCGACGGCATCGGCGCCGTCGCCGCCCCGGAGGGACGCGAACACGTAGGGCCGCGTGCCGCGCATCCGCTGCGTATCGGCCTCCATGACCGAGAGGTCGGCGCCGACCAAGGGTGCCAGATCGGTCTTGTTGACGATCAGCAGGTCCGACCGCGTGATACCGGGGCCGCCCTTGCGGGGGATCTTCTCGCCGCCGGCCACGTCGATGACGTAGAGCGTGATATCGGCGAGTTCCGGCGAGAAGGTCGCCGCGAGATTGTCCCCGCCGGATTCGATCAGCACGAGGTCGAGCTTCGGGAAGCGCCGGCTCATCTCGGCCACTGCGGTGAGGTTGATCGAGGCATCCTCGCGGATCGCCGTGTGCGGGCAGCCGCCGGTCTCGACGCCGAGGATGCGCTCCTCCGGCAGGGCACCGGCCACCGTCAGGATCCGGGCGTCCTCCTTCGTGTAGATGTCGTTGGTGATCGCGCAGATCTCGTAGCGGTCACGGAAGCGCTTGCAGAGCTGCTCCATGAGGGCCGTCTTGCCGGAGCCGACGGGGCCGCCGATGCCGACGCGGAGCGGGCCGTTCGAGGAGGTCATGCTTCAGCCTCAGGATCGGAAGATGCGGGAATATTGCGTCTCGTGTCGGAACGAGCCGAGATCGAGGCGGAAGGTGGCCGAGCCGATCGCGTCGAGATCGGCCGCGCCGGCCGCCTCGGCCAGCCGCGTCAGCCGGGGGATCAGGGCGGCGATCACCCGCGTGCCGGCGGCCTGTCCCACGGGCGCCGCCCGCAACGCCGCCGAGACGAGGTTCTGGACGAAGGCGAGGCCGTAGGCGGCGAGCAGGGGCGACAATGCCATCCCGTGCGCGCCCGCGGCCGCACCGACCGCCACGGGATACGCGACCGGTCCTGACAGCTGAGCGGCCAATGCCGTCAGGGCGTCGCAGGGCCAGGCGCCGAGCGTCGCGTCGAGGAAGCTGCGCCCCTGCTGACTGGTCTCGAGATGCAGTTCGCGCGACGGCGCCAGGGCCAGGGCGAGATCGTTGATCGCGATGATCCGCGCCGGTTCGGCGGACGACACTGCTCGCTGCGCGTGGGCGGCCAGGATCAGGTCGTTGCGCAGGGCGCCATGGGCGCAGACATCGGCGAGCCAGGCGGCGAGGCTCGCCTCGTCGCGAACGTCCCCGGTTTCGGCCGCCCATTCCAATCCGTGCGAATAGGCATAGGCGCCCACCGGATAGCCCGGCGACAGCCATGCCATCAGCCGCAACGCCTCAAGGCTCTCACCCATCGGCGTGGTGGTGATGGTGCCCGCCATGCGGGTGATCATGACCGTGACCGCCGGAATAGGCCCCGCCCTCCGGCCGGAACGGGCGCTCCACCGGCTCCGCGGTGCCGCCCAGCCCCCGGACCATGTCGGCGAGCACATGGTCGTCCGCGATCCAGACCGCCTCCGCGCCGATCTCGGCCGGGATGTGCCGGTTGCCGATATGCCAGATCAGCCGTTTGAGGGCGTGGTCGCTCACGGCGCGAATCTCCAGCAGCCGCTCGGGCGCCGCCTCGACCCAGATCAGCCGGCCATCCTCCAGAACCAGGGCGTCGCCGTCGTCCAGCACGGCCGCCTCCGGCAGATCCAGCAGGAAGCCCAAGCCCCCGGCGCCGCGCAGGGCGATGCGGCGGCGATGGCGCTCGCCGGACTCCAGCACGACCCGGTCGACGATCTCGCCGCCGGACAGGCGCTCGCGGCGCAGGATGCGGGTGGCGCGGATCATGACGTCAGGATTGGTCAATGAGATCGGGCTCCTTCGGCAGGAAGCCATCGGACAGCGCGTTTTCCAGCGTGAACGGAGGGTGTTCGGGGAAGAGGGTGAAATCGATCCCCGTCTGCTCCGAGGCTTTGCGGCGGCCGGACAGGTAACACATTGCGAAGACGTCGCTGAGATAGCGGCGCAGGCTCGGGCTGGCGTCCAGAAGCTCTGCGAGGCCGGCGCGCTGCTCGGCGATCGTTCCTTTCCAGCTGCTCGATCGGAACCCGGGCTGATACTTCCACTTGAGCAGGTGGGTGATCAGAACGGTCAGGCGGTTGCGGATCTCGCGCTTGTCGCTGGCGCCCACGCTCGCAACCTCGTCGATCAGATGGTCCAGGTCGAGCTCGTCGAAACGGCGGGCGCGCAGCAGATCGGCCTGAGCCTGGGTCCAGAGGAAGAAATCGGTCTCGTAGAGATCGTCCTTCGGGGGTGGTTTCAACGCGGCCTTCGCCATGCCCGGCCTCCTGTCCGTCCGCGCCAGGATAGCTCAGAACAGGAAATAGCGCTGCGCCATCGGCAGCACCTCGGCGGGTTCGCAGACCAGGAGTTCGCCGTCGGCCCGGACGTCGTAGGTCTCGGGATCGACCTCGATCACCGGGGTGGCGTCGTTCAGAACCATGTCCTTCTTCGAGATGCCGCCGCGGACATTCTCCACCGCCACCAGCTGCTTCTGCACCCCGAGCCGCTCCCGCAACCCGTCCTCCACCGCCGCCCGGGACACGAAGGTCACGGCCGTGGCGTAGGGCACGCGCCCGTAGGCGCCGAACATCGGGCGGTAATGGACCGGCTGCGGCGTCGGGATGGAGGCGTTGGGGTCGCCCATCGGGGCGGCCGCGATGCTGCCGCCCTTCAGCACGAGATCGGGCTTCACGCCGAAGAAGGCCGGGGTCCAGAGCACGAGGTCGGCGAGCTTGCCGGGCTCCACCGAGCCGATATGCCGTGAGACGCCGTGCGCGATGGCCGGGTTGATCGTGTACTTGGCGACGTAGCGCCGGGCGCGCAGGTTATCGGTGCCGGAGGTGTCGCCCGCGAGCGCGCCGCGCTGGCGCTTCATCTTGTCGGCGGTCTGCCAGGTGCGGATCACGACCTCGCCGACCCGGCCCATGGCCTGGCTGTCCGACGACATCATCGAGAGCGCGCCGATATCGTGCAGGATGTCCTCGGCTGCGATGGTCTCGCGCCGGATCCGGCTCTCCGCGAAGGCGAGATCCTCGGGGATCGACGGGTCGAGGTGGTGGCAGACCATGAGCATGTCGAGATGCTCGTCGATCGTGTTCTTCGTGTAGGGCCGCGTCGGGTTCGTGGAGGACGGCAGGACGTTGGGCAGCCCGGCGACCTTGATGATGTCCGGCGCGTGGCCGCCGCCGGCCCCCTCGGTGTGGAAGGCGTGGATCGTTCGGCCCTTGAAGGCCGCGATCGTGTCCTCGACGAAGCCCGACTCGTTGAGCGTGTCGGTGTGGATCATGACTTGGATGTCGTGGGCATCTGCCACCGACAGGCAGGTGTCGATCGCCGCCGGCGTCGTGCCCCAATCCTCGTGAAGCTTGAGCGCGCAGGCTCCGGCCCGGACCATCTCGATGAGGCTCTCCGGCCGCGAGGCGTTGCCCTTGCCGGCGAATGCCAGGTTCATCGGGAAGCTGTCGGCCGCCTCGATCATCCGGGCGATGTGCCAGGGGCCGGGGGTGCAGGTGGTGGCGAAGGTGCCGTGCGCCGGCCCGGTGCCGCCGCCCAGCATCGTGGTGACGCCCGAGCACAGGGCCTCCTCGATCTGCTGCGGGCAGATGAAGTGGATGTGGCTGTCGAACCCGCCGGCCGTGAGGATCTTGCCCTCGCCGGCGATCACCTCGGTGCCGGGGCCGACCACGATGTCGACACCGGGCTGCACGTCGGGATTGCCGGCCTTGCCGAGCCTGAAGATCCGCCCGCGCACGATGCCGACATCGCATTTCACGATGCCCCAATGGTCGAGCACCACCGCGTTGGTGATCACCGTGTCGACGGCGCCGGCCGCGTTGGTGACCTGGCTCTGGCCCATCCCGTCGCGGATGACCTTGCCGCCGCCGAACTTCACCTCCTCGCCATAGGTGGTGAAGTCGCGCTCGACCGTGATCTCGAGGCACGTATCCGCGAGGCGGATCCGGTCGCCGGTGGTCGGGCCGAACATGTCGGCATAGGCGGCGCGAGGAAGGGCGGCGGGCTTGGGCAAGTTGGCCATGACGGTCAGGGCTCCCGGCGCAATTGGGTAAAAGCGTCCGCGGGTTCGGCTTTCCGGTCGAAGGTCAGCGTGGTCTTGCAGCCGGCCGAACGGTTGATGGCGCGAATCAAGTGATCGGCGAAGTCACCGCGGCCGCCGGCCCAGGCCGACAAGGCTACCTCGGCCGCTTCGCGATGATCGACAAAGACATTCGATTCGTTGAGCAAGCGACGGATCACCGAGACAAGGGCGGGCTTCTTCTGGCGCAAGGGCCGCGCCAGAATCCAGACGGTTTCCGCGAGCACCACCGCGTTGACGAAGAATTGGGCGTCGCGCCGGCTCAGGGCCTCCGTGGCGAGCACAGTCTGCTCCGGCGTGTCGTCCGGCCAAACCGTTTCATCCACGAGCCAGCGCAGCAGGACGTTCGTGTCCAGCCCGATCACGCCTCGTCATCCTCGGGCGCGTCGTCCGTGCGATTCCAGCGGGCACTGCGGCTCGTTGCGATCCAATCCGAAATGCGCGCCCCGTCGACCGGTTCGATCGGATCGCAATCCTGGCGGCCGACGATGCCGCGCAATGCGGCCAGCGCGTCGGTCCGCGCCTCGACGAGAAAGCGCCCCTCCGCATCCTGCGTGAAGACCAGCTTGTCGCCTGTCTTCACGCCGAGGGCTTTGCGAAGCGCGGCCGGCACCGTCACCTGACCCTTCGACGTGATCTTGGCTTCCGCCGCTTTCATGTCCGCCTCCTTACTACATCGCTTATGAGTAAGGAGGTGTCCGAAGCGTCCGCAAGCCTGAACCAACGGGGCGCGTCGCTGCGAAACGGGGTCAAAGCTTGCCCATCACGTCGCCCCGGAACCCGTACACCGTGCGCCCGCCCGAGAGCGGCACGAGCACGACCTCCCGGGTCGAGCCCGGCTCGAACCGCACCGCCGTGCCGGGCGCGATGTCGAGGCGCCGGCCGCGCGCCTTCTCGCGCTCGAAGACGAGACCCGGATTCACCTCGAAGAAGTGGTAATGGGAGCCGACCTGGATCGGCCGATCGCCCGTATTGGCGACCTCGATCACCGTCCGGTCCGCACCGGCATTGAACACGATCTCGCCGGGCACGGTGGTGACCGTGCCGGGCACGTCCGCGGATGCCGCTCCCCGGATCGGGTGATGCACGGTCACGAGCTTGGTCCCGTCCGGGAACGTCGCCTCCACCTGGATGTCGGGGATCATCTCGGCGATGCCGGGTATCACCTGGTCGGCCGTGAGCACGTTGGCTCCCGCCTGCATCAGCTCGGCGACGCTGCGCCCGTCGCGGGCCCCCTCGACCACGAAATCGGTGATCAGCGCGATCGCCTCGGGATGGTTGAGCTTGACCCCGCGCGCCAGCCGGTTGCGCGCCACCTGCGCCGCCATGGCGATCAGCAGCTTGTCCTTCTCGCGGGGCGTCAGCAGCACGGGATACCTCGTCGTCGCGGCGACGGGAGCAAGGATCATGCTCGGCGCGGGGTCAAGACGGATCCGTAGTGCCCTCTACCGTTCCATTCCGGCGAACCCCGCGAACATCTCCGGCACGGTCGAGCCCTTCAGCTTGGCT
Organism: Methylobacterium sp. GXF4; assembly: GCF_000272495.1. Classification (NCBI taxonomy): domain Bacteria; kingdom Pseudomonadati; phylum Pseudomonadota; class Alphaproteobacteria; order Hyphomicrobiales; family Methylobacteriaceae; genus Methylobacterium; species Methylobacterium sp. GXF4. The sequence continues at coordinate 101,081 of NZ_AKFK01000053.1, forward strand.
GGAAGGTCGCGGGGATGGATGAAGTCGTCCCGGAACCAAGGATATCGTCCGGGATCGAAGCTGGCGCGGATCCAGTCGATCGACCGCCGGACTCGCTCGATCCGCTCGGCATCGGGGTGATAAGTCAGCCAGATGTCGAGCCCGACCTGGACGAGGCCGTCGATCGGGACGACGCGGGCGCCGATCGCGCTCGCGTAGGTCGGGAGCCAGCCGATACCGGCGCCGTTGGCCACCGCCCAGTAATGGGCGCTGCTGACGTTGGTCTTGAGCGTCACATAGCCGGATTGCGGGAGCCCGGGCGTGTGGCGGGCATATTCGGCCATGCTGACCGTCTGACTGGAGACTTGGAGGACCAGCCGATGACGGATCGCGTCCTCGACGCCGCCAGGCATCCCGTAGATGTCGAGATAGCTGCGTGCTGCGAAGGCCATCACATGCAGACGCCCAAGCTTCACCAGCTTGAGATCCGGATTGACCGGCCGCACGAGCTGGACCGCCACATCAGCTTCCAGGCGGGCGACATCCGCCGGGTCCATGGTGCAGCGTAAATCCACGACGAGGCGCGGATTCGAGCGCTGGAACTCGACGAGCCGCGGGGCCAGCCAGAATGTCCCAAGACCTTCGGTGACCGCGATGCGCACCTCGCCGTCCGGTGTCGCCGAAGCCGCGTCCCGCGCGCGCAGGACCGAGTAGGCCGCACTCTCCATCGTTCGTGTCGCCGACAGGATCTTCTCGCCTTCCGCAGTCAGGCGGATACCGTCGGTGTGGCGGGTCAGCAGCGTCACGCCGAGTTGAGCCTCGAGGTCATCGATGCGGCGACGAAGCGTGTTGATCGACAGGCCGACCGTCGCGGCAGCGGCGCGAAAGCTGCCCCGCCGCTCGAGCTCCAGGAACAGCCGCAGATCCTGCCAATCGGGCATGCCGGCAGCCACAACGGCGTCGTGTTCCATCCGTGGACCTCCCATACTTCAATTTTTGCACAGACGCGGGAAGTTCACCATGCGAAGCCGGTGCTCGTTACCAATCACCCGCGAAAGCCGACGCGATGACCGTCCACGTTTCGCCGCCCGATTACGCGCGGCATCCTCATGCGGCCGCATCAGAGGCACGCCACGACATCATCGATTTGAGGGCTGCCCGCCTCGCCCGGCATCTCGTGCTGTTTACCCCGACGCCGGCCGATCTCGAACGTCTGTTGGAGGAGACACGGAGCGTTCTGCCCGGTCTGGCCGACATCGCCGTGGTGCGTCGGGTGATGACCATCAATCCCGATACTGTCTTCGCGATCGCCAAACGCGGAGATTACGACGCGCAATACCCGCGCGGCGAGGGCCTTACGGCAGTCCTACCTTTGAACGACGCCGGGATGACGGCCCTCCTTTCGGGCGAGTTCGACCCGACAAATCCGGCGTCCCATTTCATCGCCCGGCAGCATGAGCGCCCGGCCGGAATCTATCTGTGGGTGATCCACGCCCGGCGCCGGCTCGCAGCCGCCGTCGCCCTCATGCTGCAGCGGATCTCGACGCCGCTGTGCCGCGACGTCGACCTCTATGCGCGCGCGGCGACACCGGAGGGGGCCGATTATCTGGAAGGGATCGGCTTCACCAAAGGTGCCGCGTGGCGGGGGCTGCGCGCCCCGAGTCTGCATATGTTCGTCCGGTCCGAGGCGGCCGAACGCCTGCCCCCCTACGACAGCCATCGCCCCGGGCTCACCGGGGTCAGCGTCGCCGTGGCGCGCAGCTTCGAGGATCTCTCCCGCGTCATCGCCCTACGGGCCGCGGTGTACATGGCCGAGCAGGCCTGCCCGTACGAAGAGGAGTTCGACGGCAATGATCTCTCGGCCACCCACCTGATCGGCTATGTCGGCGACGAGCCGGCGGGGTGCCTGCGGATCCGCTTCTTCGCGGATTTCGCCAAGATCGAGCGGCTGGCGGTGCGGGCCGAGTACCGCAACACCCGCATGGCCTTCGCGCTGGTCCGGGCCGGGATCGAGCTGGCCCGGGTCAAGGGCTATCGCCGCCTCTACGGGCACGCGCAGAAGCGCCTCGTCGGGTTCTGGAGCCGGTTCGGGTTCCGGGTGTTCGAGGGCGCGCAGGAACTCGTGTTCTCGGATTTCGACTATGTCGAGATGCTGATGGAGGCGGAGCCGCATCCGGAGGCGATCGGCATCGGCATCGACCCCTATGTGATCATCCGACCCGAGGGCCGGTGGCACAAGGCCGGTGCGCTGGACCGGTCGCGCGGTCGCGCCGTCACCCGGCCCTCCGTCGATCAACAGGCGGCGCGATGACCCGGCACGTGAACCCGGCGCTCTACCGCCGGCCGAGCAGCGTCCCGGTTCTGGTGCTGGTCGACATGCAGCAGGAATACGAGATCGTCGGACGGCCTCTGGCCCTCGCGGGCATTGCGCCCGCTCTCGCCAAGTGCCGGCTCGCCCTGGATCACGCCCGGGAGAGCGGCATTCCGGTGGCCTATGTGCGCTGGATCGGGGCGCCGCTGTTCCAGCCCGGAACGCGCTTCGCGCGCTGGATCGAGGGGTTCGAGCCGCATGGCTGCGACATGATCTTCGATCGGGACCGGCCGTCCTGCTACGCCAGCCCCGCCTTCGCGGACGCGATGGAGCGCGGCGGCGCGCAATTGGTCATCGCGGGCTTTGCCGGCGAGGCCGCCTGCCTTGCCACCGCAATCGACGGCTTCCACCGGGGCCAGGAGGTGACGTTCCTGTCCGACGCCTCCGCGAGCCACGATCTCGAAGGCATCGCGGCCGACGACATCCATCGCTCGGTGAGCGCGGTCATGCGCGTCTTCGCGGATGTCATGGATACGCAATCCTGGATCACGGCGTCCGCGCCGTTCAAGCCCATGCCCGTTCCGTCGAGACCCGCGGCACGCCAATGACCAATCCCGGCCCGCACGAACGTCAGACGCACCGGAGCACCCGCGTCGATGACACGATCGACCGCAGGCTCGGCCAGCACGCCGTCGGGTTGCTTCAGGCGGCCCGGGATAGCGGCGATCCGAGCCTGATCGCCCAGGCCGAGGCCATGGCGATGGCGGTCGGATTCGCCCTCGCGTCCCGTCTCCCGGCCTTCGACCTGACCGGGAAGCCCTGAACCCGTCGCAGGCTGTCAGGCCGTCTCGTCGTCCCCGGCGATGAGGCGCATGGCCCGCAGGCGGGCCGTGCGCTCGTCACGCGCCCGGAGATCGGCCTGGATGGCCGCCCAGAGCGTTGCCGCCTCCGCGCTGTCCGGAAACGCGGCCGCTGTGTCGGTTTCGGTATGGGTCTGATCGAAGGCGTCCATGTCGTGCCGTCCCGCGCCTTGAGCTGCGGTCCGGTATCAGCACATCCGTTCGGCAGTCCAGCCTCAAATACAGGCATGTCCTGTACAACCGGCCGGCTTCGTCACGCCGGATCAGATGTTCGCTGCGTGATGCGACCGACCGATGCTTGTTCCCGGACTGAGCGATGCGCTGACCGCGCGCCGAAGTCTGATCTCCGGGGCGATTGCAGAAGGCAATGCGGTGCACGGGTGCCGTCTCTCGAAGCGTCGAACGGGAGCGCAGCAGAACACCTATGGCCGTGCTCGCCGCCGTGCTCAGCTTTGGCCGCCTAGTTCAAGGTAGGCTGGTCCTGCGCCGGGATGAGATTGTCAGGGGCGGATCGCAGTGCGTTCATCCGGCAAAAGCCGGTCTGAAAGATGATACAAAGTCATATCGACTTACATTCCCGGAAAATTGAGTGTCGAGCGAGCATATCTACGCCGCCGACATTGGTATTTTCTGGGTTGGACATGGCGATTGTCCGGTGTTGCCAGCGGATCGTTTGCCCTTAAGCGGTCACCGCTCTCAACGGCCATGTCACGAACTGCAGAAACATAGCGGACACGGAGACGTGGCACCTGTCCGAACGGCTCGGCGGCGCATTCGCGCGGGGGGCCGGGCCGCCCTCAAACCTTCGTCAGCGTGGCGATGATGGATTCGACGACGTCGATCTGGTGTTGCACCGCGACCAGCCGCGGTCCCGCGGCGGCGCCATCGCCGAGCACGAAGGTGCCCTTCTGCCGGCGCGTGTCGCGCAGCTTCCGCACCGACGCCACGATCGTCTGCCGCTCTTCGAGAAGGGCCGCTCGCAGCTCGTTCAAGCCGTCCAGTTCCACAGTCTCGGCCATGCGGGGTCCCGGTGTTCTGGTTTCGCCTCGCCGCGCTTCGCCACGCGCCGTCACACCGGCTTGTGGCCCATGTGCGAAGCCTTTGCCACGGGCACGATCGGTGGCCGGCGGGACCGTTTGCCGGGCGCCCGCGGCGTTCACCGGAGGCGCTGCCTTGATGTTGCCGCGTCGATTGTATGCTAGGGAATGCAATATCCGTCGACGGGGCTCCGCGATGCGCCCGGGTGGAAGCGTGCGGAGCGCTTCGCGCCCTGATCGCGCAAGGGCCAGTTAGGCATGCCGGGCGAGGATGACAGCCAGCGCGACGCGGCTCGATCGGACGAGACGGGCGCGTTCCACGGCGGAGGGGGCCGCGGTCGATGAAGGGTGAGCAGAAGCCGCGGCGGTCCCGCGGGTTGGTGACGACGATCGTGGTCCTCGCCCTGCTGGGCGGCGGCGCCTACGGCTACGTGCGCACGACCCAGCGGCCGGCGGCCAAGGCGAAGGTGGCCGCGGCGGCGCCCGTGCCGGTGACCCTCGGGACCGTCGATCAGGGCCCGTTCGCCTTGCTGCTGAACGGGCTCGGCACGGTCCAGGCCTACAACACGGTCCAGGTGCGGACCCGCGTCGACGGCGAGATCCAGCAGGTCGCGTTCCGCGAGGGGCAGAACGTCCGCAAGGGCGATGTTCTGGTCCAGATCGATCCGCGCCCCTACCAGGCGACCCTGGACCAGGCGAAGGCCAAGAAGGACCAGGACACCGCCAGCCTCAACAACGCCAAGGCGGATCTGGTGCGCTACACCGGTCTCGGCGCCTACGCGTCCCGCCAGCAGACCGAGACGCAGACGGCGCTGGTCGCCCAGCTGACCGCGCAGGTCGCCTCCGACCAGGCCTCCATCGACAACGCCACGACCCAGCTCGGCTACGCCACCGTCCGGGCGCCGATCGACGGCGTCACCGGCTTCCGGCAGGTCGATATCGGCAACATCGTCACCGCGGCCGGACAGTCGCCGATCGTGACGATCACGCAGGTGGAGCCGATCTTCGTGGTGTTCACCGCGCCGGAAGACCAGCTGCCCGCCATCGGCGCGGCCCTGCGGACCGGCGACGTGCCGGTCTCGGCCTGGACCACGGACGGGCTGACCAAGCTGGCCGACGGCAAGCTCGCCCTGTTCAACAACCAGGTCGATACCGCCACCGGCACGATCCGCCTGAAGGCGGTCTTCCAGAACCAGAACCACGCCTTGTGGCCCGGCCTGTCGGTCTCGACCAAGATGCGGGTCGGCACGGTCGCGGCGGCCACGACGGTGCCGGATGACGCCGTCCAGCACGGGCCGGACGGGCTGTTCGCCTTCGTGATCGACGAGTCCGGCCACGCGCATCAGCGGGCCCTGAAGGCCGGGCGCTCCGATTCCGGGCGGACGCAGGTGCTGGCGGGCGATCTCAAGCCGGGCGATCGGGTGATCACCGCTGGGCAGTACAAGGTCCAGGACGGCAGCCTCGTGGCCGACCCGCACGCCGCCCATACGGCGCAGGCCGAGACGGCGGCCCCGGGCCGGTCGGCCAGGGCCGAACCGTGATGGACATGCGCGTCGCCGGGGCCGCCGCGATGCCGCGTGAGGGGCTGCAATGAAGGCTGGCATCTCGGCGCCCTTCATCCGTTTCCCGGTGGCGACCACGCTGATCATGGTCGGCATCCTGTTCCTCGGGATGGTGGCCTATCCGCTGCTCGGCGTCGCGCCGCTGCCCCAGGTGGATTTCCCGACGATCCAGGTCACCGCGCAATTGCCCGGCGCCAGCCCGGAGACCATGGCCTCCTCGGTGGCCCAGCCCCTGGAGCGGCAATTCTCGCAGATCCCGGGCGTCGCCCAAATGACCTCGACCAGCTCGCTGGGGATCTCGACGGTCACGGTCCAGTTCGACCTCAACCGCAACATCGACGGCGCGGCCAGCGACATCCAGGCGGCGATCAACGCCGCGAGCGGCCAGCTTCCGAAGAACCTGCCGAGCCCACCGACCTACCGCAAGGTGAACCCGGCCGATTCGCCGATCCTGCTGCTCTCAGCCACCTCCGACAGCATGCCGCTGATCGAGGTCGACGACGCGGTGGACGTGCAGCTCGCCCAGCGGATCAGCCAGATCTCGGGCGTCGCGCAGGTGTTCATCGGCGGCCAGCAGAAGCCCGCGGTGCGGATTCAAGTCGATCCGGCCAAGCTGGTGGCCAAGGGCCTGTCGCTCGAGGATATCCGCGCGCCGCTGTCGCTCACCACGGTGAACAACCCGAAGGGCAGCATCGACGGGACGAGCCACAGCTACACGATCTACGCCAACGACCAGCTCACCACGGCGCAGAACTGGAACGACGTGATCGTCGCCTATCGCGACGGCGCCCCCTTGCGGGTGCGCGACATCGGCACCGCAATCGCCGGCCCGGAGGACACCAAGCAGGCGGGCTGGACCAACGGCCAGCGCGGCGTGTTCCTGGTGATCTTCAAGCAGCCCGGCGCCAACGTCATCGACACGGTGGACAGCATCAAGGCGCAGCTGCCGCGCCTGACCGCGACCCTGCCGGCCGGCATCAAGATCGGCATCTTGAGCGACCGCACCCAGACGATCCGCGCCTCCGTGGAGGACGTGCAGTTCACCCTGCTGATCACCATCGTGCTGGTGGTCGCGGTGATCTTCGTGTTCCTGCGCAGCTTCTGGGCGACCGTGATCCCGAGCGTGACCGTGCCGCTCGCTTTGCTCGGCGCCTGCGCGCTGATGTGGCTCGCCGGCTATACCCTCGACAACCTGTCCCTGATGGCGCTGACCATCTCTGTGGGCTTCGTGGTCGACGACGCCATCGTCGTGCTGGAGAATATCAGCCGCTACGTCGAGGAGGGGATGCGGCCCATGGAGGCCGCGTTCAAGGGCGCCGGCGAGATCGGCTTCACCATCGTGTCGATCTCGGTGTCGCTGATCGCCGTGCTGATCCCGCTGCTGCTGATGGGCGGCATCATCGGCCGCCTGTTCCGGGAATTCGCCGTCGTCCTGTCGATGACCATCGCGGTCTCGGCCTTCGTGGCGCTGACGCTCACGCCGATGATGGCGGCGCGCCTGCTCAAGCCCCACGGCACCGGCCATCGCGGCCGCCTGTACCGGGCGAGCGAGGCGGTGTTCGACGGGCTGCTGTCCTCCTACGCGAAGGGTCTCGACCTCGCCCTGCGCTTCCGCTTCATCACGCTGCTGACCTTCTTCGCGACGCTGGCGCTGACGATCCACCTGTTCATCGTCATCCCGAAGGGCTTCTTCCCGCAGCAGGACACCGGCTTCATGATCGGCGTCACCGAGGCGGGGCAGGACATCTCGTTCTCGGCGATGAAGACTCTTCAGGAGAAGGTCGGCGCCATCGTCCAGGCCGATCCGGACGTGGCGACGGTGGGCATGTCGCTCGGCGGCAACGGCCAGGCGCTGAATTCCGGGCGCATGTACATCACGCTCAAGCCCCGCGAGGAGCGCGAGGCCGACGCGTTCCAGATCATCGGCCGCCTGCGCCCGAAGCTGGAGCGGGTCGAGGGGATCCGCACCTACATCCAGGCGACGCAGGATGTGCGCACCGGCGGCCGGACCTCCCGGACGCAGTTCGAATACACCCTGCAGGATCCGGATCTCGCCGAGCTGAACGCCTGGGCGCCGCGCATCCTCGACACAATGAAGACCCTGCCGGAGCTGCGCGACGTCGCCACCGACCAGCAGAACCGCGGCACCACCCTGACGCTCGCGATCGACCGCGACGCCGCCTCCCGCTACGGCATCACGCCCCAGCTCATCGACGACACGCTGTATGACGCCTTCGGCCAGCGGCAGATCGCCCAGTACTTCACGCAGCTCAACAGCTACCACGTGATCCTGGAAGTGCTCCCGGCCCTGCAGGGTTCTGTCGAGAGCCTCGACAAGATCTACATCAAGGCCCCGATCGGCGGCGGGCAGGTGCCGCTCGCGGCCTTCGCGCGCTGGACCACCGACCCGGTGGCGGCGCTGGCGGTCAACCACCAGGGCCAGTTCCCGGCGGTGACGATCAGCTTCAACCTCGGCCCCAACGTCGCGCTGGGCCAGGCCACCGAGGCGATCGGCCGGGCGATGAAGGAGCTCGCGGTGCCGCCCACGGTGGTCACCGGCTTCCAGGGCACCGCGCAGGCGTTCCAGCAATCGCTCTCGACGGTGCCGCTGCTGATCCTGGCCGCGCTGTTCGTGGTCTACCTGATCCTCGGCATCCTCTACGAGAGCTTCATCCACCCGATCACGATCCTCTCGACCCTGCCCTCGGCCGGCGTCGGCGCCCTGGCGGTGCTGATGTGGGCGGGGTTCGATTTCAGCCTGATCGCGCTGATCGGCATCATCCTGCTGATCGGCATCGTAAAGAAGAACGGCATCATGCTGATCGACTTCGCCATCGTGGCCGAGCGCGAGGAGGGGCTCGACCCGGAGGCGGCGATCCGCAAGGCGGCCCTGCTCCGGTTCCGCCCGATCCTGATGACCACCATGGCGGCTCTGCTCGGCGGCATCCCGTTGATGCTCGCCACCGGTACCGGCTCCGAGATCCGGCAGCCGCTGGGCTACGCCATGGTCGGCGGGCTGGCGGTGAGCCAGATCCTGACCCTGTTCACGACGCCGGTGATCTACGTCTACCTCGACCGGCTGGCGCACCGCTTCTCCTTCCGGGACAAGCCGGAGGCGGTGGACGCGCTGCTGGCCGAGCCGGGTCCGGAAGCCCACGGACAGCAGACCTTGCGGGCCGCCGAGTAGGGGCGGTTCGACGCCGGATGTCAGCCGTACCCGCTTGGCGCGGCGCCCGGCCGACCCAGTTTCCCCGCTCCGGTCCCGCCCAGCGGGGCGTTCGGGATGCTGAGGAACCGGGATGCGCGTGAACCGGCCGTTGCAGGGGCTGACCGTTCTCGCCCTGGAGCAGGCGGTCGCTGCGCCCTACTGCACCTCGCGGCTGGCCGATGCCGGCGCCCGGGTGATCAAGATCGAGCGGCCGGAGGGGGATTTCGCCCGCGGCTACGATTCCGCCGTCAACGGGCTGGCGAGCTACTTCGTCTGGCTCAACCGCGGCAAGGAGAGCCTGGTCGCCGACATCAAGGACCCGGACGATGCCCGCCTGCTGCACGCCATCCTCGAAGAGGCCGACGTGTTCGTGCAGAACCTCGCCCCGGGCGCGGCCGCCCGCGCCGGCTTCGGCTCGGCGGACCTGCGGACGCGCCACCCGCGCCTGATCACGGTCGATATCTCGGGCTACGGCGCAGGCAACGCCTACAGCGACATGAAGGCCTACGATCTGCTGGTGCAGGCCGAGAGCGGCATGGCCGGCATCACCGGACACCCGGCCGGCCCGGGCCGCGTCGGCGTCTCGGTCTGCGACATCGCCTGCGGGATGAACGCCCATGCGGCTGTGCTGGAGGCGCTGATCGCCCGTTCCATCTCCGGCGAAGGCTGCGCCCTCGAGGTCAGCCTGTTCAGCGGCGCGGCCGACTGGATGAACGTGCCGCTCCTCTACTTCGAAGGCACCGGCCGGGAGCCGAAGCGGGTTGGCCTGGCCCATCCGTCGATCTCGCCCTACGGCGCCTATCCGACTGCCGACGGCAGCCTCGTGCTGATCTCGATCCAGAACGAGCGCGAATGGGCGCGCTTCTGCGATTCGGTCCTGGGCGAGCCGGATCTCGCCCGGGCGGATAATTTCGCTTCGAACAACGATCGGGTGGCCAACCGCGCCGAGGTCGATTTGCGGGTCGGCGCCGCCCTGGTGCGGCTGAGCCGCGACGAGGCCGCCGCCCGCCTCAAGGCCGCCGGAACCGCCTACGGCTTCGTCAATACCCTGGCCGACCTCGCCACCCATCCGGCCCTGGTCCGCGCCGAGGTCGAGACCTCGGCGGGGACCGCCCGCATCGTCGCGCCGCCGGTCCTGATCGACGGCGAGGTTCGCGCGCTCGGCCGCGTGCCGGATATCGGCGAGCACAGCGCGCGGATCCGCCGGGAGTTCGGAGCTCGGGAGTGAGGGCATGTCGGACCGGAAGACCCACATGCGACCTCATCTTGAGGTGCTCGCGCGAAGCGCGAGCCTCGAAAGAGGCCTCGAGATGCCGCCGCGATCCCTGGAGGGCTCCTTCAAGGCGACCGCTGCGCGTCCGCACCTCAGGATGAGGGGAACTCGGATATCAGTGAACGCTGAACGACTGAGGCAATAAAATTCGGGAGGAAACCATGAGACTCGACGGAAAGATCGCGCTCGTGACAGGCGCCGGGAGCGGGTTCGGCGCGGGTATCGCCGAGCGGTTCGCCGCCGAGGGGGCGCGGGTCGCCTGCGTGGATATCGACCGGGCGGCGGCCGAGCGGGTTGCTGCGGGCATCGGCGCGAACGCCATCGCGATCGCCGCGGATGTCGGATCGGCCGCCGATGTCGAGGCCAGCGTCGCCGAGACCCGGGAGCGGTTCGGCATCCCGCACATCCTGGTCAACAATGCCGGCACCACGCACCGCAACAAGCCGCTGCTGGAGGTGACCGAGGACGAGTTCGACCGGGTGTTCCGGGTGAACGTGAAGTCGATCTTCCACTACGTCCGGACGATCGCCCCGCTGATGCGTGACCAGGGCGGGGGCGTGATCCTCAATGTCAGCTCGACGGCGGCGCTCCGGCCGCGCCCGGGGCTGACCTGGTACAACGCCTCCAAGGGGGCGGCGAGCCTCGCCTCGAAGTCGCTGGCCCTCGAGTTGGCGCCCTGGAAGATCCGGGTGAACGCCCTCTGCCCGGTGATGGGCGCGACCGCCCTGCTCGAGCATTTCATGGGCGTGCCCGACACCCCGGAGAACCGCGAGAAATTCATCGCGACGATCCCCCTCGGGCGGATGTCGCGGGCCGAGGACATCGCCGCCGCGGCGCTGTTCCTGGCCTCCGACGAGGCCGAATTCATCACCGGCGTCGACCTGCCGGTCGATGGCGGCCGCACGGCCTGAGGCGCGCGATGGAAGCCTATACCGAGATCCGCGAGGCGGTCGCCAAGCTCTGCGCCGGGTTCCCCGGCCCGTACTGGCGCGCGCTCGACCGGGAGATGGCCTACCCGACCGAGTTCGTGAACGCGCTCACCGCGAGCGGATACCTCTCCGTCCTGATCCCGGAGGAATATGGCGGCTCCGGCCTGCCGCTCTCGGCCGCCGCCGCGATCCTGGAGGAGGTCCAGCGGGCGGGCTGCAACGGCGGGGCCTGCCACGCGCAGATGTACACGATGGGCACGCTGCTCCGGCACGGCTCGGAGGCCCAGAAGGCGGCCTATTTGCCGGCCATCGCCGAGGGCCGCCTGCGCCTCCAGGCCTTCGGGGTGACCGAGCCGACCTCCGGCACCGATACCGGCAGCCTGAAGACCACCGCCCGGCGCGAGGGCGACCAGTACGTCGTCAACGGCCAGAAGATCTGGACCAGCCGGGCCGAGCATTCGGACCTGATGCTGCTCCTGGCCCGCACCACGCCCAGGACCGACGGCATGAAGCGCACCGACGGCCTGTCGGTGCTCCTCGTGGACATGCGGGAAGCGATCGGCAACGGCCTGACCATTCGGCCGATCCGCACCATGATGAACCACGCCACCACGGAGGTGTTCTTCGACAACCTCCGGGTTCCGGCCGAGAACCTGATCGGCGAGGAGGGCAGGGGCTTCCGCTACATCCTGTCCGGCATGAATGCCGAGCGCATCCTGATCGCCGCGGAATGCGTCGGCGATGCCAAATGGTTCATCGACAAGGCGAGGGCCTACGCGTCGGACCGGTCGGTGTTCGGCCGGCCGATCGGCGCCAACCAGGGCGTGCAGTTCCCGATCGCCAAAGCCTACGCCAACATGCGCGCCGCCGAGCTGATGGTCCGCGAGGCGCTGACCCTCTACGAATCCGGCGCCAATCCGGGCGCGGAGGCCAACATGGCCAAGATGCTCGCCGCCGACGCCTCGTTCGAGGCGGCCAATGCCTGCATCCAGACCCATGGCGGGTTCGGCTTCGCCGAGGAATACGACATCGAGCGCAAGTTCCGCGAGACGCGCCTCTACCAGGTCGCGCCGATCTCCACGAACCTGATCCTCGCCTACCTGTCCGAGCACGTCCTCGGCCTGCCGCGGTCGTACTGACATGACCGAGCTCACCGACTGGATCGGCCGCACCCGCGAGACCTCGGACCTCGTCACGCCGCGCCTGCTGGCCGAGTTCCGCGCGACCTTCGCGCCCCATCTGGCGCCGAGTCCCGGGGGTACCGCGCCGCCGGCCCTGCACTGGTGCCTCGCCCCGGAGACGCCGCCCGCCGACGCCCTCGGGCCGGACGGCCACGCGGCCAAGGGCGGGTTCCTGCCGCCGGTACCGCTGCCGCGACGGATGTGGGCCGGCGGGCAGGTCGAGACGCTGGCGGAGTTGCGCGAGGGCGACCTCGTCACCCGCACCGAGACCGTGCGCGACGTGGCCTTCAAGGAGGGGCGCAGCGGCCGGCTCTGCTTCGTCACCGTCGAGCACGCGGTCGCCACGGCGCGCGGGCCGGCGATCCGGGAACGGCAGGACATCGTCTACCGGGAGGCCGCCGGGGCGCAGAGCGGCGCGGGGTCGGTCGCCGAGCGCGACGACGCGGCAGGCTACGAGCAGGTCTGGGCCGTGCCGGCGACGCCGACGCTGCTGTTTCGCTACTCGGCCATGACCTTCAACGGCCACCGCTTCCACTACGACCAGCCCTACGCGACCCAGGTGGAGGGCTACGCCGACCTCGTGGTCCACGGCCCGATCCAGGCGACGCTGCTGATGAACCTCGCCGCGACCCTGCTGGGGCAGGTGCCGCGGAGTTTCACGTATCGCGGCGTCTCGCCGATGACCGCCAACCAGATCTTTCGGGTCTGCGGGCGGCGGACGGGGGAAGGGTTCGAGGGCGTGACCCTGGATGAAGCCGGCCATGTCTGCATGCGGGCGCAGGCGGCTTGAGAATTTTTTTAGACCGTCCACTTTTGGGGACGAATCGCGTCGTCACCGCGAGCGTCGCGAAGCAACCCAGTGCAGCGCGCGATCTCGGACGGTAGCGCCTTCCTAGGTTGCTTCGCTGCGCTCGCAATGACGGGGAGGGCGCTGCCGACCCATAGATAACCCACCCACGACCTCATCCTGAGGTGGCGCCGCCTGGTCGCGCCCTCGAAGGAGGGCTCCTTCGAGGCGCGCGCTTCGCGCGCGCACCTCAGGATAAGCGGGAGGGTTGGAGAAGGGCCGAAAGACGGCCCGGCTCAGGCGAGCTTCAGGCCGACATCGACGTTGCCGCGGGTGGCGTTCGAGTACGGGCAGACCTGGTGGGCGGCGTCCACGAGCTTCTGCGCGTCGGCGCGGTCGAGGCCCGGAAGGCTGATCGTCAGGTCGGCGGTGATGCCGAAGCCGCCCTCGGAGCGCGGGCCGATGCCGACATCGGCGGTGACGCTGGTGTCGGCCGGAACCTTGAGCTGCAGGGAGGGGGCGACCGCCTTCATGGCGCCGAGGAAGCAGGCCGAGTAGCCGGAGGCGAAGAGCTGCTCCGGGTTCGCGCCCGGGCCGCCGGCGCCGCCGAGCTCCTTCGGGGTCGCGAGCTTCACCTCGAAGCTGCCGTCAGCGGTCTTGGCAGCGCCATCGCGGCCACCGGTGGCCGTCGCACTGGTGCGGTACTTCACGTCTACGGACATGGCGATCTCCGGTTACAGGAAGAGAGTCGGCATCTAGGGCCGGCGCATCCAACGCATAGTCCCGATGTAGATTGTGCGCAATCTATTTCACGGATCGATCAGCGCGAAACGGTCGACATCCACAAGGCCCTTGTCGGTGATCTTCAGGTGCGGGATCACCGGCAGCGGCAGGAACGCCACCTGCAGGAACGGCTCGGGCAGGACCACGCCGAGGCCGCGCGCCGCCGCCCGCAGGGTCACGAGCGCGGCGCGGATCGAATCGAACGGCAGCAGGCTCATCAGCCCTGCGACCGGCAGGGCGATCTCGGCGAGCACCCGGCCGCCCTCGACCACGACGAAGCCGCCCTCGATCTCGCCCAGCCGGTTCACCGCCACGGCCATGTCGGCATCGTCGGCACCGACCACTGTCACGTTGTGGCTGTCATGCCCGACCGAGGAGGCGATCGCTCCGCGCTTGAGGCCGAACCCCTTCACGAAGGCGACGCCGATGCCGTGCTCGCCCGGCGGGGTCTTCCCGTGGCGCTCGACCACCGCGACCTTGATCACGTCCTGGTCGAGGTCGATCCGGCGCTCGCCGTTCGCATAGGGCAGCGACAGGTCGTGCCGCAGGGTGATGATCTTGCCCGGCATCACGCCGATCACCGGCGTCGACGGCCCGGAGCCGGGGGCCGAAAAATCGGCCGCCGTCACCCGGCGCGCCCGCAGGCTGCCCCGGCCGATCGGCTGGATGGCCGGCCGATTCGCGAACAACGCATCCTCCACGAGCCGCCCGGCGCTGAACACCTGCGCGACCCGGCACTCCAAAAGATCGTCGAGTACGACGAGGTCGGCGCGCTGGCCCGGGGCTACGAGCCCGCGATCGTGCAGCCCGATCGCCCGGGCCGCCGACCACGACGCCGCCCGGTAGGCCGCCAGCGGCGGCGCGCCCAGCGCGATCGCCGTGCGGATGACGTAGTCGAGATGCCCCTCCTCGGCAATGTCGAGGGGGTTCCGGTCGTCGGTGCAGAAGGCCAGGAACGGAGCCGTGCGCTCGGTCAGGATCGGCGCCAGGGCGTGGAGGTCCTTGGAGACCGAGCCCTCGCGGATCAGCACGGTCATGCCCTTTGAGAGCTTCTCCATCGCCTCTTCGGGCGTGGTCGCCTCGTGCTCGGTGCGGATACCGGCGGCGATGTAGCCGTTGAGCGCGGTGCCGCGCAGCAGCGGCGCGTGGCCGTCGATCAGGCGGCCCTGGAACGCCGCGAGTTTTTCCAGGGCGCCTGGGTTCCCGGCGAGCACGCCCGGAAAGTTCATGAACTCGGCGAGCCCGATCACCTTCGGATGGTCGGCGAAGGGCAGCAGGTCCGCCGCGCCGATTCGCGCGCCCGAGGTCTCGAGGTGGTCGGTGGCCGGCACGCAGGAGGAGAGCTGGACCCGCAAATCCATCGCCAGGGTCTCGGACGAGGCCAGGAACCACCGGAAGGCGTCGGTGCCGAGCACGTTGGCCATCTCGTGCGGGTCGCACAGACCGGTGGTGACGCCGTGGGGCAGGACGCAGCGCTCGAATTCCTGCGGCGGCATCAGCGAGGATTCGACGTGGAAGTGGGTGTCGATGAAGCCCGGCACCACGACCTTGCCGGAGACGTCCACCTCGCGCCGGCCGCGATAGCTGCCGAAGGTGCCGACGATCCGGTCGCCGCAGATGGCGATGTCGGAGGCGACGAGGTCGCCGGTAACGAGGTCGAGGAAGCGCCCGCCCTTGAGGACGAGATCCGCCCCGGTCCGGCCCTGACCCTGGTCGATGGCCCGCCGCAGGAAATCCACTCGGTTCATCCTACGATTCGCCTCTCTCGCGTCCCGGTATCCGCCGGGAGCATGACACGGTCGCACCCGCTTGCGCGACGCTTGCAGCGGCGGCGCGGCGGGCGCAGAAGCCCCTACCTTTGAAAGATTCGCTTCTGAACCGATTGAACCGCGCGATGCCTGCCTATCGTTCCCGCACCACGACCCATGGCCGCAACATGGCCGGCGCCCGCGGCCTCTGGCGCGCCACCGGCATGAAGGACGGCGATTTCGGCAAGCCGATCATCGCCGTGGTCAACTCGTTCACCCAGTTCGTGCCCGGCCACGTCCACCTGAAGGATCTCGGCCAGCTGGTGGCCCGGGAGATCGAGAAGGCCGGCGGCGTCGCCAAGGAGTTCAACACCATCGCGGTCGATGACGGCATCGCGATGGGCCATGACGGCATGCTCTACTCGCTGCCCTCTCGGGAGCTGATCGCCGATTCCGTCGAGTACATGGTCAACGCGCACTGCGCCGACGCGATGGTGTGCATCTCGAATTGCGACAAGATCACCCCCGGCATGCTGATGGCCTGCCTGCGGCTGAATATCCCGACGGTGTTCGTCTCGGGCGGCCCGATGGAGGCCGGCAAGGTCCAGCTGCCCGGCATCGCTAAGAAGGTCGATCTGGTCGACGCGATGATCGCGGCCGCCGACGACCGGATCTCGGACGCCGATGTCGAGGTGATCGAGCGCTCGGCCTGCCCGACCTGCGGCTCCTGCTCGGGCATGTTCACCGCGAACTCGATGAACTGCCTGACCGAAGCCCTCGGGCTCGCCCTGCCGGGCAACGGCTCGGTGCTGGCGACCCATGCCGACCGCAAGCGCCTGTTCGTCGAGGCCGGCCACCTGATCGTGGACCTCGCGCGCCGGCATTATGAGCAGGACGATGCGAGCGTGCTGCCCCGCGCGGTGGCGAGCTTCCAGGCGTTCGAGAACGCGATGACGCTCGACATCGCCATGGGCGGCTCGACCAACACGGTGCTGCACCTGCTGGCCGCCGCCCACGAGGGCGAGGTGCCGTTCACCATGGCCGATATCGACCGGCTGTCCCGGCGGGTGCCGGTCCTGTGCAAGGTCGCCCCGGCGGTGGCTAATGTTCACATGGAGGATGTCCATCGGGCCGGCGGGATCATGGGCATCCTGGGCGAGCTCGACCGGGCCGGTCTGATCGACACGGGGACCGGCAACGTCGCTGCCGGGACGCTTCGTGAAGCGCTCGCTCGCTGGGACGTGCGCAGATCGACCAGTGCCTCGGTCCAAAACTTCTACCGCGCCGCGCCTGGCGGCGTGCCGACCCAGGTGGCGTTCAGCCAGGAATCCCGCTTCGACGAACTGGACCTCGACCGGGAGGGCGGGGTGATCCGCGATGCCGCCCATGCCTATTCGCAGGATGGCGGTCTCGCGGTGCTCTACGGCAACCTCGCCGAGCAGGGCTGCATCGTGAAGACCGCAGGCGTCGACGCCTCGATCCTGACCTTCGAGGGACGGGCCCGGGTGTTCGAGAGCCAGGACGCGGCGGTGGACGGCATCCTCAACGGCAAGGTCACTGCCGGCGAGGTCGTGCTGATCCGGTACGAGGGCCCGCGCGGCGGCCCCGGCATGCAGGAGATGCTCTATCCGACGAGCTACCTGAAATCGAAGGGCCTCGGCAAAGCCTGCGCGCTGGTCACCGACGGGCGCTTTTCCGGCGGTTCCTCCGGCCTCTCGATCGGCCACGTTTCTCCCGAAGCCGCGGAGGGCGGCCTGATCGGTCTCGTGCGCGACGGCGACACCATCGCCATCGACATCCCGGCCCGCAGCATCCGCCTCGACGTCGAGCCCGCCGAACTGGAGCGGCGGCGCGCCGAGCAGGATGCCGCCGGCTGGCAACCGGCGAGCCCGCGCAAGCGCAAGGTCAGCACGGCGCTGCGCGCCTACGCGATGCTGACCACCAGCGCGGCCCACGGGGCGGTGCGACGGGTGTGATTGTTTGCCTGGCCGGACAATCCTGAAGGCAGCGGCCATCGCTTAAAAAGCACTGTCATTCCGGGGCGCCGCAGGCGAGCCCGGAATCCAGAGCCGCGATCGGTGCAGGACTTGAGCCGTCGGCCGTTATGGATCCCCGGCTCCGCTTCGCGGCCCTGGAATGACGGGTTCGAAGCTTGAGCGGTGCTGCCACTTTGCAGGCGCGCGATCGGACCCGTTCCAGTTAGCGCAGCGCCAGCATGAGGGCTACGCCGGCGATTACGATGGCCGCCACGGTAGCCAGCATCGCAAGGTACTGGCCTTTGATTGGCGGCAGCCTCCCACCGCCGGACACCCGAGCCAAATCCACCGCTGGCGCCCGCCCCAGCGCCGACAGCATCAGCGGCTCGATCGCCTGGTAGCCGGCCGGGCTGAGATGCAGGCCGTCAGTGGTGTAGGCCCGGCGTAGCGCCCCGGATTCGTCGGCCAGCACCGCGTGATAGTCGATGAAGGTCGCGCCGTGCTCGTGGGCGTGGTCCCGCAGCCACGCGTTCACCGCGGCGATCATGGCCGGGGCGTCCGGGACCTCCGGGTTCCAGGGGATCCGGGCGGCCGGCATGATCGACCCGACCCAGGCTTTCACGCCCATCGCCCGGGCCTCGTCGAGCATGCCGGCCAGCGTCCGTGCGATCTCGTCGGCGGGGACGAAGAAGCCCTCGTTGCGACCGATATCGTTGACCCCGCACAGGAGATGAACCCCCTGCGCGCCGGTCTCCTCCAGGTCGCGGCGGAATCGCATGGTGATCCAGCGCGCCGTCTGGCCGGACCCGCCCCGCGGGATCAGGCCGTGGGCCGCGAAGGTCGCGGCGCGGTGGAAGCCCCAGGCCTCGGTGATCGAGTCCCCGATGAACACGATCGGCGTCACCGCGGCCTATCCCTCGGACGGAAGGCCGAGCACGTCCGCGACCTCCGCGGCCAAGCGGTCGGCCATCATCTGGCGGCCCTCGGAGGTGACGTGCACGATGTCGGTGAACAGGAAGCGGCTGTCGGATTCGAAGATCCGGCTGAGGTCCCGTGTCGTGAACAATCCCTGCGTCAGGCCATCCGCCTGGAGCCGGCCCAGCACCTGCTCGATCCGGGTGTATTGCCGGTCGAGATAGGCGAGGAATTCCCCCGAGGCCGCGCTCTGCTCGTCACCGATCCGCTCGGTCTTGCGGACGACCGCCGGCTGCAGGAGGAACCGCACCGGCGCGCCGATGCCGCCGGAGAGGCGGGCGAGGCGCTTCAACGCCAGCTCGAACTGACGCACCACCTCCCATTCCCAGATGTCCGACTGCCAGTTCGTCAGCGCCCGCAGGTTGTCGAGCCGGCCGAAGATCAGCGCCTGCAGGCTGTCGTAGGACAGATCCTCGGCCTCCGCATTTACCTTCGTCGTGTTGAAGAAGTAGTCGTACAGCGTTTCCTGGGCGAAGTGATTGTACGGATAGCCGGCACGCGGATCGAAGCTCCACGGCTGGAAGATGTCCGTGGCGCCACCCAGCACGAAGATCACGTCCGGCTGAAGGTCCATCAGCCGGGTGGTGATCAGCCCGATCATCTGGTTCAGGCAGGCCGAGGTCGCGCCGAAATTGTAGACGCGGGCGCCCTCGCCGTGGAGGCGCTTCAGCCCGGTCTCCAGGCGGCCCGGAATGGTGTCGGCGAAGACCTGGCCGTCGACCAGCGTACTGTCGCCGATCACGAAGACGCGCAGGGTCTCGGAGGCGGGGCGTGCCTCGGGATGGCTGTCGTTCCGATAGCCGAGCGCGTCGTAGCGCCAGCCCTGTCCCGCCGCCGACGCGAGCGGCTTGCCGGCGAACTGGGTGTAGGGCGCCGGGAAGCGGATGTTCGAATCGAACGTGTGGAAGTCGCGCAGGAACTTGCGCCGTCGCGCCTGCTCGGCATCGTCAGGGGCCCGCGGGGCCATGCTGGTTCTCCTGCCCGATTGGGATGTCCTGCCGCGGACGTGATCAGCCGCGCAGCGTGGCGTGGTTCTCGAGGAACCAGCCATAGGTCTGGCGCAGCCCCTGCTCCAGGCCGATTTCCGGCTGCCAGCCCATGGCGCGCAGGCGCGACACGTCCATCAGCTTGCGCGGCGTGCCGTCCGGCTTGGTCGCGTCGAACTCGAGCCGGCCTTCGTAGCCGATCACCCGCGCCAGGGCCTCGGCTAGCTCGCGGATGGTGCAATCCGCGCCGGTGCCGACATTGATGTGCGATAGGTCCGGCCGGGTGTTGGCGGCGTAGACCGCGTCGTCCAGCTCCATCACGAACACGCTGGCACGGGCCATGTCGTCGACATGCAGGAACTCGCGCATCGCCCGACCCGTGCCCCAGACCGTGACGGAGGGGCGGCCCTCCTGCCTCGCCTCGTGCAGGCGCCGCATCAGCGCCGGCAGGACATGGGCGTTCTGCGGGTGGAAGTTGTCGTTGGGCCCGTACAGGTTGGTCGGCATCACGCTGCGGTAGCGCCGGCCGTACTGCCGGTTGTAGCTCTCGCACATCTTGATCCCGGCGATCTTGGCGATCGCGTAGGGCTCGTTGGTCGGCTCCAGCAGCCCGGTCAGCAGCGCGTCCTCGCGCATCGGCTGCTCCGCGTGCTTCGGGTAGATGCAGGAGGAACCTAGGAACAGCAGCCGGTCGACGTCGCTCGTGTGTGCGGCGTGGATGAGGTTCGACTGGATCAGCAGGTTCTCGTGGATGAACTCGGCCGGGTAGGTGTTGTTGGCGTGGATGCCGCCGACCTTGGCGGCGGCGAGGTAGACCTGGTCGATGCGGTGCGTGGCGAAGAAGGCCCGGACCGCGGCCTGATCGAGCAGATCCAACGCCTGCCGGTCCGCCGTGAGGATCCGCTCGTAGCCCAGCTCGCGCAGCCGGCGCACGATCGCCGAGCCCACCATCCCACGATGGCCCGCCACAAAGATGGTCCTGTCCTGCCCGTCCATCACGCGTCCATTCCCTCCGGCCTGCGCTCGCTCGGCCGCTATACCCACGGTCGGGGTTGATATCGCTGCGAAAAGGCGGGTTTTCTGAGGCGATCGGACACGCCGGCACGGCTCGGCAGGGGAGGCCGCGCCGAACGCGAAGTTGCGATTACAAATACAACCGAAAGTTGATGTTAAGCATTCTACCAGAAGCTGTGTCTGTACCAGCCTAGCGCCCGCCGGACTTCTGGACCGCGGCGGGACCAGCAGGGCCGCACGGCAATGGAGTCTCAGATGCGTAAACTGACCGACGCCCTGACGGGGCAGCGGATCTCGAATGCTGCCCTGCGCCGGCCGGCCGGCCGCATCGCGCCCCTTCTCGCCAGCGCTCTGTTCGCGCTTCCGATGGTTGCGCCGGCGCAGGCACAACTTCTCCGAGGTGCCCTCGATACAACCGGAGGCGGTATTCTGGGAACTGGGATCTCGGTCGGCACCACCAATCCCGGGACGGGCATCCTCGGCACCGGCCTGAACGTCGGTACCTCCAGTGGCGGCGTCCTCGGGACCGGCGTGACGGTTGGCACCACGAATCTTGGTACCGGTGCCCTCGGTACCGGCTTGAACGTCGGTACCACCAGCGGCGGAATTCTCGGGACAGGCGTTTTGGTCGGGACGACTGGTCCAGGCGATGGGCTGCTTGGGACCGGACTCGTCCTCGGCACGGCGGGCGGCGGTGGAGGTACCGTTGGCGGCGGGGGCACCGTTGGGGGCGGCG